>JACPZY010000033.1 GCA_016195215.1 Actinomycetota bacterium
CACGCCATGGGTTCAATACTCAACGGAATCACACTTCACGGGCTTACCAGAACTTTCGGCGGAACTTTCCTCGTCTTCAGTGATTACATGCGCCCTGCTGCGCGACTCGCTTCCCTCATGCAGTTAGGCGTGACCTTCGTTTGGACCCATGATTCCATCGGACTTGGGGAGGATGGGCCAACACATCAGCCGGTTGAACATATTGCAGCCCTGCGCGCTATTCCTGGCCTGGCGGTGATCCGTCCGGCAGATGCCAACGAAGTTGCCGAGGCGTGGAAGATGATTATTTCCAGAGACAAGCCTTCAGCTCTTCTGTTATCAAGACAGAACCTGCCCGTCTTCGACCGAAAGATTTTCACAAGTGCAACTGGTGTCGCGCAAGGTGCCTATGTTCTAAAGGAAGCGAGTGGGGCACCCAGAGCCATTCTCATTGCTACCGGCTCTGAAGTTTCTCTTGCAGTTACCGCACAGACCATACTTGAATCTCGTGGAATTCCAACCCGGGTGGTGAGCGCTCCCTGTCTTGAATGGTTCGATGAGCAACCCCAAAGTTATAAAGAGTCGGTTCTACCGCCCTCCGTCCCGCTTCGCGTCAGCATTGAGGCAGGAATTTCGCAGGGGTGGAGAGAGTATGTCGGAGATTTGGGATCGTCCGTTTCCCTTGAGCACTTCGGAGCATCGGCCTCCGCTTCGACCCTCTTTAACGAGTTCGGGTTCACCGCCGATAAGGTAGTCGATGAAGTGGTTGCGAAACTCTCATGATCATCGATCAAATTTCCCGGGCTGGAACTTCGATTTGGCTTGACGATCTTTCGCGTGCGAAATTGACGGGTCAGGATCCGCATAGCCTTCCGCATCGAATTGAGAATGATGGGATTGTCGGGGTAACGACCAATCCAAGTATTTTCAACTCTGCAATTTCTAAAGGCACTGAATATGCTGCGGGTATCGCTGCACTCAAGGGCAAACCTGGCGAGGAAGCCGTTCGGATTCTCACGACCGATGATGTGAGAAATGCCTGCGATCTATTCTCTCCAGCTTTCAAAAGAAGCGGTGGAGTCGATGGCCGAGTCAGTATTGAGGTGGATCCACGGCTCGCCCGCGATAGGGAGAGAACAGTGGAGCAAGGTAAGGAGCTCTGGGAAGTTGTCGACCGTCCAAATCTCCTCATCAAGGTGCCAGCGACCGTGGAGGGTCTTGAAGCAATCACAAATTTGACTGCTGCCGGCCTAAGCGTAAATGTCACCCTGATTTTCTCAGTGACTCGATACCTTCAAGTCTTTGATGCCTTCATGCAGGGCCTGGAAGGGCGACTTGCGCTTGGAAAAGATCTCTCTCACATTACTTCCGTCGCATCTTTCTTTGTAAGTCGAATTGATTCCGCTGTCGACTCACTTCTGAAGGCCAACCCCTCCCCAGCCCACACTTCGCTACTGGGACGCGCCGCCATCGCCAATGCCGCCCTCGCCTATGAAGCCTTTGAGAAAGTGGGAAGTTCGGCGCGTTGGCAAAAGCTGGCGGATGCTGGTGCCAGAATTCAACGACCACTCTGGGCATCTACTGGAGTGAAGGATCCTACGTACGAGGACACTCGATATGTCATGAACCTGATTGCGAAAGAGACCGTCAATACAATGCCCCAGAGCACTCTTGACGCGGTTCTTGATCATGGGGTCTTTACCGGCGCGACAATCTCATCACTGTATCAAGATTCCCACGAAGTTTTTGAGGCATTAGAGGGCCTCGGGATCTCAATGGAGAAAGTTACGGCCGATCTCGAAAGTGATGGGGTTCAGAAATTTGAAACGGCTTGGATCGAATTACTGGCCAATGTTGAAACATCCCTGAGCGCATGATTTCTATCCATGGCTCTCTCATCTCAAGGATCGATCAACTAAATCCCCGCTTTATTGAATTGGTCGAGGCAAACGCCCGTCTAGCAGAGAAAGACCCCACCCTTTGGGGCCCCAAGGCGGCGGCGGATGCCCCAACCCGACTCAACTGGGTCGACCTTCCACAGAGTTCCCGCGCGTTACTTCCTGAATTGGATGCGCTTGCGGCAAAGTTTAGAAAATTTAAGCGAGTAATTCTCTGTGGGATGGGTGGCTCCTCCCTCGCCCCCGAAGTTATTGCTGCGACCCACGAGGGAACCCTTCTGGTTATCGACAGCACCGATCCTGATTACATATCCCGTGCGTTGGAAGGGGATCTCTCTACCTCTGTAGTCGTTATTAGTTCGAAATCAGGCTCAACGATTGAGACAGCATCAGCGCGTGCCTTATTTGAGGACCGGTACGTGAGCGCTGGACTTATTCCACAAGAACACTTGGTCATCGTCACAGACCCTGGGTCACCTCTCGACATTGATGCGCGTTCGAAATATTTTCAAGTTGTAAATGCAGATCCCAATGTTGGTGGGCGCTTTAGCGCCTTGAGCGCATTCGGCTTAGTGCCTGCTGCGCTTCTAGGAATTGATGTTTCGACTCTGCTCGATAGCGCCGATGATGCGCTCACCCTTTTGCCAGCCCGGCATTCCCCTGCAGTCGCCACCGCGTACCTCATGGCCTACGAGTGCGGAGAGTTTTTTGCCCTCAACGATTATGGATCGGGTATGCCAGGTCTTTCTGATTGGATTGAGCAGTTAGTGGCAGAGTCGACGGGTAAGGATGGGCAGGGACGCCTTCCAATAGTTGTCGAGAACGAAAGTTCGCCGATCGGATCAGATGTTATGAGGATCGCATTTAGTGGGGCTGGTGATCTTGTGGTTGAAGGCGATCTCGGTGCGCACTTTATTTTCTGGGAGTGGGTTACCGCTCTCCTCGGATTTGCACTTGGGATCGATCCTTTTAATCAACCCAATGTGACCGAAGCAAAAGAACGGACGTCATCACTTCTTCAATCGTGGCACGGAATCTTGCCAACATTTACGCCAAATCACATCGAGGGTTCCGTTGAAATCTTTGCCGAAATCCCAACCGTTCAAGAGGCGCTGACTCGGGTAATTGATCTCGTCAGCTCAAAAGGCTACATAGCTATCATGGCCTACCTCGATCGAGCGCAGGATGTGGAGTTGGGCCAACTACGACGGATCTTGGCTGAGAAAAGTTCGCGCCCTGTGACTTTTGGATGGGGTCCGCGATTTCTCCATTCCACCGGCCAGTTCCATAAAGGCGGCCAACCAAACGGGGTATTTCTGCAGATCACGGGTGATGCTCTCACTGATGTAGAGATACCGGGCCGAGATTTTACTTTTGCAACTTTAATAGCAGCTCAAGTACTGGGAGACGGTCAAGCTCTCTTATCTCGTAATTTACCCGTGATGCGATTGCACCTGAAAAACAGGCCTGAAGGAATTGCAGAGATTCTCTCAGCTGCGAGAGCGATTATTTAATCGTCCTCTCCACGTAATTTCTTGAGGGCCTCTTCGAGGATCTTTGAACCCTCGGCATCGCTCCGTCGCTCTTTTACATATGCCAGGTGGGTTTTGTAAGGCTCGTTCTTCAATGGACTTGGCGGACTGGCTTTATCCCGTCCGGCCGGAAATCCACAGCGAGGGCAATCCCATTCCTCTGGGATCACAACCGTCTCGTCCTCGGCAAAAGATGGGCGGGTTTCATGGCCATTTGAACACCAGTAGGAAACCTGAAAACGTCCAATAGATTCGCCCCGCTCTGCCTCGCCCATTGGGCCAGCGCCGACACGACTTCCTCGAATTGCACTGCCGCCTGCCATATCTACTCCTTCTTAGTTCGCACTACCTAGTCAAACCATTATGTGAGGTGATTAATTCCTCAGGAAATGCCGTGGAAAGGCTATTACTTAAGAACCAGACTTAAGGCGACGACAGTGGCGAACCAGAGCCCACCGGCAACTATGGTGATCCGATCGAGGTTCCGCTCTACAACGGAGGATCCACCGTAGTTCGAGGAGATCCCACCCCCGAAGAGGTCGGAAAGTCCACTGCCTTTGCCTTTGTGAAGCAGGACAAGAAGAATCATCAGTACGCTCGTGAGAACGAGCAAAATAGAGAGAGCCAGCTTCATCGATACCCCTTATAGATTCTTGCCAAAATGTGACACCAGCACGTGAGACCGGTATATGAGACCGGTATATGAGAAATGATACTGTAATTAAGGCTGCTTATAGAACTTGACGATCCTTGCCAATTCTTCCGGATCTAGGCTCGCTCCCCCAATGAGGGCACCGTCAACGTCGGATTCACCCATGATCTGGGCAATATTTGAAGATTTAACCGATCCCCCATAAAGGATGCGCATGGCCTGTGCAATTTCGAGAGATCCGATTTCCTCGATTTCATCTCGGATTGCACGGCAGACTTCTTGGGCATCTTCTGCGCTCGCAGTCTTTCCAGTGCCGATCGCCCACACAGGTTCGTAGGCAATTACGATCTTCTTCAATTCGGGCTTACTCAACTGGGCAAGACCAGCCCGTATCTGGCGAATGACGTAGGAGAGATGCGTACCTGCCTCTCGGACTCTGAGTTCTTCTCCCACACAGAATATGGGTACGAGGTCGCTGGCCAGTGCCGCTTTGATCTTCCGATTCACTAACGCGTCATCTTCACTGTGGATTGCACGACGCTCACTATGGCCTACCACCACGAATGTGCATCCTAACTTTGCCAACATCGACCCAGAAATATCTCCAGTAAAAGCACCGGAGGAATCCGGCGATAAATCTTGCGCGCCGTAAAGCAAGCGGAGGCGATCGCCATCGACAAGGGTCTGCACTGAACGAATATCAGTAAAAGGAGGGAGTACCGCTACATCAACCGCGTCGTAATCCTTGTCATCAAGGCTATAGACGAGTTTCTGGGTAACGGCAATCGCTTCAAGATGGTTAAGGTTCATTTTCCAGTTGCCGGCCATGAGTGGCTTACGCATGAGATCTCCTTAGTTGCACTTCACGTATAGGACTATTACAAACCTAAAGCTTGAAGGCCCGGAAGTTCTTTGCCCTCTAAATATTCCAACGAGGCGCCGCCTCCAGTTGAAATATATCCCCATCGGGCCATTCCAGAAAACGGTCTGGCAGCGCGTAATCGCCGATGCAAAGGCCTTTGCCGAAACAGGACCAATATCTAACCCCATTTGATCTTCTGGCATACTTCCAGCGTCAACCAGAGTTGGCGTTGCATCTGGCGAAAAAGTTGGTGCAACCACGATATCTGCTGGAAGAAGAAGTTCGACGCCCTGACTTGCAGCTTGAGTAATCAAATCCTTAACACTCTCAATGAGATCATTCTCCACAAGTGAAGTGCCAATCTCTTTGCCTTGCGCGGCAAGGAAGGTAAATACCATGCCACCACCAATGGCCAGCACATCAACCTTATCAATGAGATTTGAAATCACACCAATTTTATCTGAAACCTTTGCTCCGCCAAGCACTACTCCATATGGACGCAGTGGCGAATGGGTAAGTTTCTTAAGAACCTCGACCTCAGCGGAGACAAGATATCCAGGTGCATGCGGTAGGAGTTGTGGCAGATCAAAGACAGATGCATGTTTGCGATGCACGGCACCGAAACCATCTCCGACATAGCCGTCAACAAATACCGCTAATGTGCGTGCAAATTCTCCACGCTCGTTCTCGTCCTTGCTGGTCTCTGCACCTATATAACGCAAATTCTCTAGTAGGAGAACCTCCCCTGTTTTCAAATTTTTAACTGCATTGCTTGCAGAGTCGCCTATTACTTCACCTGGGAATTGGATCTCTCTTCCAAGTAGTTGGCCCAACCTTTTCGCAACGGGTGCTAAAGAGAGTTCTGGCTTTACCTCCCCCTTAGGGCGACCCAAATGTGCTCCAATGACTATCGAAGCACCACCATCAAGCAAATACTTGATGGTGGGCAACGATGCGCGGATCCGTCCATCATCAGTGATGGATCCGTCTTTAAGAGGGACATTGAGATCGCACCGAAGAAATATCCGCTTTCCCGCGATTTTCAAAGATGCAAGATCTGACATTAGAGGCTGCGACCTACCAAGGTAATCAGATCGACGAGACGGTTTGAGTAGCCCCACTCGTTGTCATACCAACCGACAACTTTGGCAGTTGTTCCGACAACCTTGGTCAGGCCTGAATCAAAGATGCAAGAAGAGGGGTCGGTAACAATATCGGATGAGACGATTGGGTCCGATGTGTACGTCAGGTAACCCTTCAGTGCGCCCTCGGATGCGGCCTTCATAGCTGCATTTATCTCAGCCGCTGAAACTTCCTCTGCCAATTCAACTGTGAGGTCTGTAACGGAACCGGTTGGAACTGGAACACGGAGTGCGTATCCATCTAGCTTTCCCTTGAGCTCTGGCAAGACCAGACTGATTGCCTTCGCAGCACCTGTCGAGGTCGGGATGATATTTGTGGCCGCTGCACGTGCACGACGGAGATCTTTATGCGGGAAATCAAGAATTACCTGATCGTTGGTGTAGGCATGGATGGTGGTCATGAGGCCGCGGACGATGCCGAATTGATCGTTGAGAACCTTGGCCATCGGGGCAAGGCAGTTGGTTGTACATGATGCGTTGGAAATAATGTGGTGCAGTGCCGGATCGTATTTCTCGTCATTGACACCCATAACGATCGTGATGTCTTCATCGCTTGCCGGGGCTGAAATTATTACCTTCTTGGCGCCAGCAGCAATATGTTTGCCGGCATCAGCGGCTTTGGTGAAGTGCCCGGTTGACTCGAGTACAACATCGGCTCCTACTGCAGCCCAAGGCAGGGCTGCAGGGTCGCGCTCTGCGAAGACCTTGATCGTCTTGCCGCCCACCGTGATGGTCTCTTCCGTGTAACTGACCTCTACACCAAGGCGTCCCAGAATCGAGTCATATTTCAGGAGGTGAGCAAGGGTCTTATTATCAGTTAGGTCGTTGATGCCAACAATCTCAATATTTGGATTATTGAGGGCGGCGCGGAAAAAGTTACGGCCGATCCGTCCAAATCCATTGATTCCAACAGCAGTCACAGTAAAACCTCGCTTAATAGTAGTCCCCGTGGGGGGGTGGGCAGCAGAAAAGCCACAGCGCTGGGGTATCTCTTAACCTTAGCATCGGCGCATTGCCAAGAGCTCAACTCCCATGGAACTCAAAGATGTGCAATGGCTAACACGGGTAAAAAGTGATAAAAAGTGATAAAAAGTAGGCTTAAATACCTGGTTAATTAAGGTTAATTAAGCATCTCTGGAGAGAGTCCGGCCTCAGTATCTGCAATCCCTAGCTCCCCGGCTCGTTTATCCGCCATTGCCAGGAGCCGGCGGATACGTCCTGCGATCGCATCCTTTGTCATTGGAGGATTTGCCAGGGATCCAAGTTCCTCCAGACTGGCCTGCCCGTGAGTGATACGTAGCTCTCCGGCCTCCTTCAAATGTTCAGGTATGTGGGGGCCAAGGATTTCCATTGCCCGCTGCACTCGGGCCGATGCAGCCACAGCTGCGCGGGCAGAGCGACGGAGATTGGCATCGTCGAAATTAGCTAAGCGGTTGGCGGTGGCCCGCACCTCGCGGCGCATCCGTCGCTCTTCCCATGCCAGAACACTTTCGTGAGCTCCCAGACGTGTCAGCAGGACGCCAATCGCATCGCCGTCTCGGATGACAACGCGGTCCACGCCGCGGACTTCGCGGGCTTTTGCCGCAATTCCAAGTCTCCGTGCAGATCCGACGAGGGCGAGGGCTGCTTCAGGTCCGGGGCAGGTGATCTCCAAAGATGAGGAGCGACCGGGCTCTGTTAGAGAGCCGTGGGCGATAAAAGCACCTCGCCAGGCGGCTTCGGCATCGCATATTGCGGCTGAGACAACTTGAGGAGGAAGTCCTCTCACGGGACGCCCGTTGGCATCAACCAGGCCGGTCTGTCGAGCGAGTGCCTCGCCATCCTTGATGACACGGACGACGTAACGATTTCCTTTTCGAAGGCCGCCGGATGAAAGTACGGCAAGGTCGCTCTCATGGCCGTATACGTCGGCAATATCTTTTCGAAGACGGCGGGCGCTCTGAGCCGCGTCAAGTTCCACTTCAATAACGATCTTGCCGGCAACTAAATGCAAGCCACCAGCAAATCTTAGAAGGGCAGAGACCTCAGCTTTGCGGCAGCATGGCTTCGTGACGGATAAGCGAGTTAATTCATCTTTTACTGCGGAAGTCATCGCCATGTGCCTATCCAATCAGGCTATTCGACATGATGTGACCAAATTGAAGAGCCAATTTATCAACATCGTGGTGCACGCTACCCAGTCCCTTTCGAAGGTCTGCTACAACAAGGCGCCCACCCATTTTTTTTACCCGTCTCATTAATAGAGACTTATCATTTACAACGGATGTGTCCGCGAGAACGATATCTGTTCTCAACTCCGGCGCATATTTAGAAATAAGTCCCAAATGCTCCTCGGGCGAATAGCCCGCAAATTCGCCACCAGTTGATTCCGGCGTCGCATCCAAATTGAGAACAATTATTTTCTTAGCACTGCTATCGCAGAGAGCACGACGTTGCATAGGCACCAAAAGGTGCGGAAGGACAGAGGAGAACCATGACCCGGGGCCCATGGTTACCCACGCTGCTTGCGCAATTGCTGAGAGTGCTTCTTCACGTGCGGGAGGATCTTGCGGAATGATTCTTAAAGACTCAAGTTTTCCAAGAGCTGTAGCAACTTCTGCCTGTCCTCTAATCACTTGACGGCCCTCTGAGGTGAGAAAAGTTCCCTCGATATCCAATGGTTCCGATGCCATGGGAAGTACCCGACCTATCACTTTGAGTAAAGAGGCGACTCTATCCAATCCCACGACGGGATCGGCATCACGATCCCAGAGCGCTGCCAACAGCAAGTTGCCAACAGCATGGCCATTGAGTGATCCTTCTCCAGTGAAACGGTGTTGCATAATTCTCGCCCACTCACGTCCCCACTCATCATCACCACAGAGCGCGGCAAGTGCCATCCGAAGATCACCCGGCGGAAGAATTGGATATTCCCGTCTCAACCGTCCACTTGATCCGCCGTTATCTGCAACTGTGACGATGGCGGTGATCTCTGGAGTAATTTTGCGGAGAGCTGTGAGTGTGGCTGCCAAACCGTGTCCACCTCCCAGGGCGACTACTTTCTGCTGCACTACTCGCGCCCGACATCGCGGTGTAGAGCATGTGCCTGCACGGTGGTAGGACCTTTTATCTGATTGAGACGAGAGGCAATAGCTTCGGAGATGGCTACACTTCTGTGTTTTCCTCCGGTACAACCAACGGCGAGAGTGACGTACTTTTTCCCCTCGCGCAAGTAACCTTCGACCATCTGCAGTAGAAGAACTACATAACTATCAACGAATGCATTGACGCCAGGTGAGGCAAGCACATGTTTGCTGACTGGCTCGTTGAGGCCATTGAGCGCGCGAAGCTCGGGTATCCAATGTGGATTTGGAATGAAACGACAATCAAGTACGAGATCAGCGTCAACAGGAATTCCATATTTATATCCGAAGGAGAGGACATTAAAACGGACGCCATGGTCTTGGCCTGACGCAAAAATCTCCCCTACTCGCTTATCCAACTCATGAACATTGAGATTGCTGGTATCAATAACTACATCTGCACTGGAGCGAAGGTCCTCCAGTCGGGCTCGCTCGCGGGCTATTCCATCGACGATTCGATCGCTTCCTTGAAGCGGATGTGGCCTTCGAGTAGATTCAAATCGTTGAACAAGAGCCTGGTCTGTCGCATCAAGAAAGAGCAAACGATGTGGAACATTCTCCGCTTCAAGGGTGAGCAATGAATTGTTGAGGTCGTCAAAAAAGCGACCACTTCTTACATCCACTACTACCGCCATAGTCGAAATCTGCGCCCCATCGGTCTGATGGACTAAGGCGGGAAGGAGTGCCGCAGGGACATTGTCAACCACGTACCAACCAAGATCCTCGAGTGCGTGGGCGACCGTAGAACGACCCGCACCTGACATGCCGGTGAGTATGAGTACTTCTCTGGGCTGATTCATATCATCTTCATCTTCCTGTATCTGTCAAGAACCTTCAAGAATCTCGCCCGTTTGAGCGTCAAATCCAGGTTCTACTTCCTTTTGAAGATTGGTAAATATGATCTGCGCGATAGTTGGGCCGATTCCTGGAACTTTGCCAATCTCATCAACGGATGCGCGGCGGATAGCGGCGACAGATCCAAAATTCTTTAACAATGCTGCACGTCTTACTTGGCCAAGGTTGGGAATTTCATCTAGTAAGGATTCCAGCATAATTGCCGATCGCCGAGATCGGTGGAAAGTGATGGCAAAACGGTGGGCTTCATCTCGCACTCGTTGTAGGAGATAGAGGCCTTCACTTGTTCTTGGCAGGATCAACGGGTCTCTCGATTCTGGAAGCCAGACTTCCTCTAGTCGTTTCGCCAATGCACAGAGTGGAATATCGGAGAGACCTGCCTCCTGCAGCGCCCTCCGTGCAGCTTGAACCTGCGGGGCTCCCCCGTCAACGACAATGAGAGATGGCGGATATGAAAATTTGCTCTGTTTTCCACCACTTTCTTGCACTTCACCGAGATCAACGGTGCGCTCGTCTACAAGCCTCTTCAGCCGTCGTGAAATAACTTGGTGGATAGCACGGGTGTCATCCCACGCCGTCCCGGTAT
>JACPZY010000139.1 GCA_016195215.1 Actinomycetota bacterium
CAGTCTCTCCGTACCAACCCATCGCACTTGCCGAAATAAATACCTTTGGTTTGGCGACGGCCACCGCGTTTGCAATCGTCGTTGTTCCCAGAAGCCGAGAGTTCAAAATTTCGCTTTTGTATTTTGAACCCCATCGCTTATCGCCAACACCCGCACCTGCAAGATGAATAACTGCATCCACTCCTTCGAGCGCGGCGAGATCAACCGTTCCAGCTTGAGGATCCCAATTGATTTCATCGGGCGCCACCGTCTGCCGACGTACCAATTTTTGGACGGTATGCCCTTCTGATTTGAGATGTCCGACAATCGCAGTCCCGATCAGACCCGAGGATCCGGATACGGCAATGCGTTGCAAGTGGTTCATTACAAGCCGAGATCCGTTTCAAAAGAGCCACTCTCGAGACGTTCTTTCAAAGTCGCTAAGAACCGTGCGGCATCCGCACCGTCGACGACTCGGTGATCGTATGAGAGAGCAAGGTAGACCATCGAGCGGATGGCTATTGTCTCGCCGCCGTCCTCGCTCTTTATCACCATTGGTCGTTTCACAATCGCACCTAGACCCAGAATGGCCACCTGAGGCTGGTTGATAATTGGAGTATCAAAAAGGGCACCCCGGCTGCCGGTGTTGGTGATCGTGAATGTTCCACCACCGAGTTCATCTGGCGTTACCTTGTTATCTCGAGTTCGAGCAGCGAGGTCCGAAATCTTCTGCGCAATCCCGCCCATGTTGAGATTGCCGGCATCACGGATGACAGGTACTAGCAATCCGCGTTCAGTGTCGACTGCAATACCTAGGTGCTCGGCGGCGTGATAGGTGATCTGGTCTCCCTCAACGGATGAATTCACCACAGGGTGCTGCTTGAGCGCTTCGCAGACCGCAACTGCAAAGAATGGGAGGAATGTCAACTTCACTCCTTCTCGTTCTTCAAATGTGGCTTTCGCACGAGCGCGTAAACGCGCAATCTTTGTTACATCGACTTCAATTACAGTTGTGAGTTGCGCACTGACATGTAGCGACTCCACCATCCGCGCAGCAATGACTTTTCGAAGGCGGGACATTGTGACTGTTTGGCCACGAAGCGGCGAACCATCCGCGGTCGGCGCCTTGGCGGCGTGCACTGTCGGGGTCGCAGTAGCAGGTACGACTGGGACAGTTGCGGCAGGAATGACAGGGGCAACTTTAACTACGGCCGCTTCAATATCCTCTTTACGGATACGTCCACCTACGCCTGTGCCTATAACGTGAGCAAGATCTACGCCGAGCTCCAAAGCCAATTTGCGCACGAGGGGAGTGACATAAGCATCCATTTCAGGAACAACTGGCTTCTCCGCAGGAGTTGATACGACCGGAGGAGCCTCTGGCGGTGCGACGGGTATTGCGCTGGCGGAGGAGCCAACTGCTCCAATGAGGGCGAGTCGTGCGCCAACAGGAACTGTCGTATCAATTGGAACGTCAATGGCGAGTATTACTCCAGCAACAGGGGAAGGAATCTCCGTGTCGACCTTATCTGTCGATACTTCCAGTAGTGCTTCATCTACTGAGACCGTATCTCCAACACTCTTTAGCCAACGTGTCACTGTTCCTTCCGAAACTGATTCTCCCAGCGCTGGCATTGAGACTACGGTCCCCACGCCTGTTGCAATGGGCGCGGTAACTGGTGGGCTCGCAACCGATGGTGCCGCAACTGGAATAACAGGCGCCACAGGGGTCGCTGGCGCATCCGCATTATCTGCAATAATCGCTAGTTCTGCACCGACCGGCACTGTCTGGTCTATTCCCACAACAATTTTTGTGAGAATTCCTGCCACTGGTGAAGGAATTTCCGTATCAACTTTATCTGTTGAAACCTCGAGAAGCGCTTCGTCAACGGCAACATGATCGCCCTCTGCCTTGAGCCAACGTGTGACAGTACCTTCGGTGACGCTCTCGCCAAGGGCTGGCATTGTTACTGAAAATGTCATCGAAGTTCTCCCCTTAAAGTGACAGTGATGTGGTCGTAATCAATTTCATCCATGCGCATGTAATGGCTTACCCGCAAGTGCCATATGTGCTTCGCCCATAGCTTCCGATAACGTTGGATGGGCGTGAATCAGTGGTGCGACATCATTGGCGCTTGCCTCCCAGTTGAAGATGAGTTGTGCTTCCGCTAAGAGCTCGCCAACCCGAGCACCGACCATGTGAATGCCAAGGATTGGGCCCTTCTTCTCTGCGATGAGCTTGACGGAACCTGCGGTACCCAGGATTTGGGCTTTGCCGTTTCCTGCGAGGTCGTAATTCATTTCAACGACATCGTGTCCTCGATCTTTAGCTTGGGCGAGAGTGAGACCGATTGATGCGACCTCTGGATCCGAATAAGTAACGCGTGGAACGCCGTCATAGTTGATTGGTCGAGGATTGAGACCTGCGATCTCTTCGGCCACCAAAATCCCTTCCGCAAAACCCACATGTGCAAGTTGCAGAGTGGGGATCAAATCTCCAACTGCCCAAATACCAGGGACATTTGTGCGGCACTTGTTGTCAACCATTATGTACCCGCGCTCCATCGCAATACCCTGTTCTTCATACCCGAGATTGGCTGAGACGGGTCCACGCCCGACGGCGACAAGGAGCAAATCGGCGAGATACTCCTTTCCATTCTCCAAAGTGACGGTGACGTTCTCATCTGTAACTGATGCAGATTGAAAACTAACCCCAACATCAAAATTGATCCCGCGTTTCCGGAAGGCTCGCTCAAGTTGCTTGCTTGAGGACTCGTCCTCCAGGGCTACGAGGTGGGGCAGAGCTTCAATGATTCTGACTTCGGCTCCAAAAGATTTCCAGAGGGATGCAAATTCGCAGCCAATCACGCCGCCACCTAGGACAATGACATTGGAAGGCACATAGTCGAGAGCGAGGGCATGGTCGCTCGTTATGACGCGCACTCCATCAATGTTTAATCCTGGCAAGGAGCGAGCGTATGAACCGGTAGCCAGAACAACATTCTTACCGACATATTTCTGACCATCCACCTCTACGGTATTGGGCGAGGTAAGGCGGCCGTATCCTTGAACAAAAGTTATATTCCGGGATTTAACGAGTCCCTGCAAACCCTTGTGAAGTCTGTTTACTACGCCATCTTTATAGGAATTGACTCCATTCATAACAATCGAATGGAATTCTGCATTCACGCCGTAATGACCGGCCTCCCGCGTGTTATCTGCAATCTCGCCAGCGTGAAGGAGCGCCTTGGTTGGAATGCAGCCGCGATGCAGACATGTCCCACCCAACTTATCCGATTCGATGAGAGCTACTGAATAGCCCAACTGCGCGCTTCGCAGAGCACACGCATATCCGCCACTACCGCCACCTAGAATAACGAGATCGAAATCAGACACTTGTACCCCTTCGCATTGGTCTCCTTATTCTGCCAGCCAAAGGGCATTGAGCACGACTTGAGTTCCTGATACCAGGAATTGAGTGAGGATATGCGGGTCTTAGTGCTGGTTATTTTCGGCAAAGCGGACCAGCGCTCGCAGTGGCATCCCAGTTCCGCCCCTTGGAGTGTAGCCGTGTGGAGCATGCTCGTTATAGGCCGGCCCGACAATATCGAGGTGAATCCAGGGAAGATTTCCGGAGATAAATTCTCTGAGGAAGAGTCCAGCTACGAGCATTCCTCCCTTTGGTTCTCCAATATTGGCCAGATCGGCGACCGGTGAATCCAGAGAGGGGCGAAGCTCTTCTGGGAGCGGCATCGGCCAGAAGGAGTCCCCTGATTCACCAGCTGCGAGTAGGAACCTAGCCGAAAGTTCCTCATTATTGGTCATGACGGCGCCGGTGCGGGTTCCTAGTGCGACCACTTGAGTGCCCGTGAGAGTAGCGACGTCGATGATTCCGTTTAACTTCAAACCCTTTCCGTCGGAATTTCCAACCTCAATTGCCTTCACCAGAGCATCAGCGAGCACGAGGCGACCTTCTGCGTCGGGATTAAGGACCTCGACCGTCTTGCCACCATAAATTGTGAGAATATCGCCGGGCCGAGTTGCCGTATCGCTGACCATATTCTCGGCAAGTGCGGCCCATACATCTATCTGGATGGGCAGTTTCAATGTTGCAATTGCGAGAATCGCCGCACAGACTGTGGCTGCCCCCGCCATATCTGACTTTATTGCCTGCATCCCGAGTCCGGCTTTGAGATTGAGCCCACCGCTATCAAAAGTGATTCCTTTACCAACCAAGGCGTATTTCTGCTTGGCTTTCTTAGGATGATAAGAAATATGAAGCAGGCGCGGTGGATTGGCAGAACCCTGTCCGACTCCGGTTATCCCGCCGTAACCTTGAGTTCGTAACTGCTTCTCATTGAGTACCGCCAATTTGAGTCCGGTTTTTTCTCCGCCAGCATCGGCGACAGAGTTCCTAATAATTTCCACAAAAGAAATTGGGTTGAGATGGCTGGGCGGCATATTAACGAGATCGCGGACAAGGGCGGTGTATTGCCCAATGACGGATGCTCGCTTCGAAATGCCTCTCGCTTCTGGTGAGTTTGCAAAAGCGGTGTGCACTGTGATGGAAGTAACAGGAGCTTTCATCTCACTCTTTGTTATGCCGCGAAAATTGTCAAACGAATACGCAGCAACTGTTGCGCCTTCGGCGATGGAATTTACTGATTGGAGGTCAAGCACCGGCATCGCAAACGAAACTTCCGGGTTGCCTGCAAGTGCGCGAGTGGCTGCACCCGCGGCCCTTCTCAGAACTTCATGGGGATATTTACGCTGCGCTTTACCAAGTCCGGTAAACACCAGTAATCGTATTGAGGAGCCTGGAAGGCGGATAATTTCATCTTCTTTGCCCGTCGCACCTAGGTCAGAGAGGGCAGCCAGTAAGGGTTTTCTGTCGAGAACCAGGTCGCCCGATTCAATGTGTAACGAAGGATTTTTACCCTCTCCGTGAGCGAGGCCAACCACAAGTACTCGTGTTGTAACCGCTCCATCAATCAATTGGACCTTTGTCACGAAACACTCCCTAATACTAATCGTTGTTACAAGTGGTGAGCCTAGGCGATAGATTAGCAACATGAAACATTCACCTTTGCATGCCCAACACCTTGCTCGAAATGCCAAGATGGCCGACTTTGGAGGATGGTTGATGCCAATCGATTACCCAGATACCGGGACTTTGGCTGAACACACGGCCGTGCGTGAGCGAGTGGGGCTCTTCGATGTTTCGCATCTTGGTAAGGCATCCGTTCGAGGAAAAGGTGCCATCGATTTTCTCAATGTTGCATTCACCAACGATCTCAATCGAATTGAAGATGGCCAAGCGCAGTACACCATGATGTGTAACCAAGAAGGCGGAGTAGTCGACGACCTCATTGTCTATAGAAATAGTTCGGATGATTTCTTTTTAGTTCCCAACGCATCAAATACTTCCGACGTGGTTGCCGGACTTGAGGCTTTCTCTCACCCCGGAATGGACATTAGAAATCTACACGAAGGTTTCGGAGTGCTGGCAGTTCAAGGCCCAAAGTCACCTGAGGTGCTTCGAGCAGTAGGAGTAGATCCAGACCTGGACTATATGAGTTTCACGAGAACTACTATCGCTGGCGCTGCTGTGATCCTCTGCCGAACTGGGTACACCGGTGAACACGGTTATGAGATTTTGCCAACGTGGGAAGAGTCGACGAGTGTGTGGAACGCGTTGGTAGACGCAATGAAACCCTTCGACGGAGTGGTCTGCGGCTTAGGTGCAAGAGACACATTGCGGACTGAGATGGGCTACCCGCTTCACGGCCACGAGCTTTCACCTGATATCACCCCGGTCCAAGCGAGTGCGAATTGGGCAGTGGGATGGAAGAAACCCCTTTTCGCTGGTTCTGATGTTCTACGAAGAGAACGCGAAGAAGGCCCCAGGCGGCGATTGGTGGGCTTGAAATGCCTTGGGCGTGGAATCCCGCGCGCGCACATGGGAGTAAAAAATAGCGAGGGTGAAGTTGTCGGTGAAGTTACCAGCGGCACTTTTTCTCCGACCGTTAAGAATGGAATTGCATTGGCATTAGTATCTCCGCCTTACGTTCTAGGAAACCGTTTAAGCATTGACGTTCGAGGAAAAGATTGCGAAGTTGAAATCGTCAAACTTCCGTTTGTTCCCTCGCACGTTCGATAGCAAATTCTTTTGCGGTCTTGAATTCAATTGGCGTAACGAAAGAAGCTTTTCGCTGAGTTCTTCTTAGAGCGAAGAGTATTGCCGGCGCTGTGAGGATTGTCAGGATGGCAGTGATTATCGCCCTGGGTACATCCCACGCCATGGCGGAGGCAAAGTGATAAATTATGAAGTGATGGAAATTGGTCCCCACGCTTGCCGTGGACGAGTAAGAAAGCTGCGTTTGACTGCCTAACGCCCACGGCCAAAATTGAAGATCCATGAGCAATCCAAAGGCAAAAGCTGCAAAGATTCCGTATGAAACAAGTAGCAAAAGTTCCCTCCTTCCCCGAACAAGTCTCTTGCCAATTCGTTGTGGGAGGGCCCCGGCAGCGAGTCCAATCCAACCTGCCGCGAACATTTGATATGCAAGCCAGGGACCAAACCCACCGGTGAGAAAGGCAGATACGAACATGGAGAGAATTCCAAGTACAAATCCAAATGAGGGTCCAAATACGCGAGCACTCAAAATCAGGATGAACCACATTGGTTCAATACCGGCAGCCCCCGCACCCATAGGGCGCAATGCGGCAGTTAATGCGGCAAGGACTCCTAGTAGAGCCACCGACTTGGCGTCGAGGCGTTTGTTGCTTATTTCGGTTATCAACACGGCCAAAGCAAATGGCACTGCCAAGAATAAGAAAATTTGGTTATTCAAGTGATGGACATTGGATCTTGCATCAATCAGAAAGGGCCAAAGGAAGCCGTAAAGGCTTACAAGAGATGCGAGAGAGAGCGCTATTACTGAACGAGTTCGGAAAGTATAGATATTGGCAGTTGTGCTCATGATGAGAGACCAATTGCTCTGACAACTTCCTTTACTGTTAACCAAGGAACAGGTGACATGATCTTGGCAACTTGAGGAGCAAACGCCGGGGACGAGAGCAAGACGTCGAGAGTTGATCCATCCGCGACGATCTCCCCATCGGCTATGAAAATAACGCGAGTTGCGACCTCTGCGACGAGTTCTACGTCATGTGTTGCAAGGATGACGGCGCATCCGTGCGATGCTATTGCTTTGAGGGTGGAAATTAGTCCATTTTTGGCACTGTAATCGAGTCCACGTGTTGGCTCATCCAGAATCAGCACTTTTGGATTAGCGGAGAGCACAACACTCAGAGCTAACGCGAGGCGCTGTCCTTCGGAAAGATCTCGCGGATGAGTTGTCGGAGAGATTCCGGGCACAAGGTTCTGGAGGAGATCAAAAGTCGCACCTGACTCACTTTCATTATCTCGGTCAGCTGTCCTGCACTCTTCCTGGACACTCTGACCGTAGAGCAGGTCACTTGGTTCTTGCGGTATGAATCCAATTCGCTGCCTTCGCTCTTTTCCGGCGAGATCTATTGGATCACTTCCGAGTACCGATATCTTGCCTTGAGTGGGTTTAAGGACGCCCGCAATGCTTCGAAGAAGTGAACTCTTTCCCGCCCCATTGCGCCCCATGACTGCGACAATTTCCTCTTCGCCAATTCTGAGCGAAACGTTATCTAGGGCTCTTGTATTTCCATAGGAGAGTGTTACGTCATTCACCTCAATTATTTCTGCAGTAAAAATTGGGGGTGTTTTAACCTTTGCGACTACGGCGTTGCTACGAAATTTCTCCGTAGTGCGTCTCATGTCACGAACCGTGAGGGCAATCTCATCAAGATTGAGAGCACGGGCCAGATGGACAATTGGCGGAGCAATTTCAGAGTCTTTTAAAACCTCTTCTGGTCTGCCAATCTGGGTTTGCCCATCGCCTTTGATGTAGAGAATACGGTCCGCGAATTGAATGACTCTCTCAAGTTTGTGCTCGGATACGACTACGGTTAATCCCAAGTCATGGACGAGGCGATGGAGAATCGAAAGGACCTCTTCTGCGGCTATTGGATCCAGTGCGCTTGTAGGTTCATCAAGAACTAAAACTTTGGGGTGCATGACGAGTGCGCTTCCGATCGCGACTCTCTGTTGTTCTCCACCGCTCAACGTCGTAATTGAGCGACCTCTCAAGTGCGCCAGACTGAGCAGATCAAGAACTTCTTCAACTCGTTTCCGCATTACCTCGGGTTGGAGATTGAGAGTCTCCATCCCAAATGCGAGCTCCTCTTCGACCTTGTCGCTTACAAAGCCGTTAATCGGATTCTGTCCTACGATTCCAATCAGGTGTGCCAATCCACCAGGTTTTACTTCTCGCGTAGATATTCCGTTAACGCTTATGTCGCCTGCAAGAATTCCCCCAGTGTGATGGGGGATTAGGCCATTTATCAGTCGAAGCAATGATGATTTTCCAGAGCCAGTGGGTCCCATGACGAGCACTAGTTCGCCTTCGCTTACTTTAAAGGTGAGATTTTCAAATACCGTCTTTGTCGACGAAGGGTAGATCAACGAAACCGATGAGAAGGTGATCATGGCAGAACGTCCTCCTTCAATTTGGGCGCCAATATGAGGGCAGTGACTGCTGCAATGATGGCGATGGGAGGCCATGCGAGCGCGAGCAGTGCACTTGCGCAAATGAGAGTCTCTCTTACATGCCATGTGCTCGGCCTGTATCTTGACCGTCGCCTGCTAAATCCATATCCACGTGCATCCATCGCTGCCGCCAAGTCCAAGGAGCGAGAGAGAGAATCTTCCAGGAGTGGAAGAGCAATTCTCTTCCAACTTTTTAATCTGCGAATGTCTTGGCCGCGTAGTCGTTGCGCCTCTCGAATTCTTGCGGTGCTAGCAACCAATTGAGGTATGAGTGATGTTGCGATGACGACAGCGACCCCGAACTCGTAAACCATGATGGGTAGAGAACGAAGCAGTCGGTGTGGACTAGATAGTGACGCGGCTGCGCCGAGTAGTGCCACTATTGCGGCAAGCATCACGCCTTCGTGAGCGGTAGCCGATAGCCGTTCTAGTGTCACATTCCCGCCAATACGGATACCTGCCATCCATGATGGAAGCGGGAGTATTGGAATGGAGAAGAGTGTTCGTCCCGGAATGGGGACGCCAATCAAGATGCCTGTAAGAGTCCTAATGGTAAAAATCCAGAGTCCCATCCTGAGAGCCCATCTGAAACTTTGCGCCCAGGGTGCGTCCTCTGATTTAAAGATTACGACGAGCGCCACGACACCCACCAATGCGATGGACAGTAGGGCAGAACCTTGGCGCGCTGCACTTATTGCAAGTGCGCCAGCCCATATCCACCACGCAAGTGGGTGAAGTGAACGATCCATTCCTACTACTTTTTAACAATCATTGAAGGCGGTGTGGTGACCTCCGCGCCACATTCTTTGGCGGGGTAGTTATTGAGTCCGCATACAAACCCTGATGCAGCCATGCGAATCTTCGTCACCTTTGCCAAAATATCCGAGCCGATTGCGGATTTTTCAACCACAACGCATTTGGAAACAAAGTGAGGAATTGTCTCACCCTTGGGGCGAAGAACAGTTTTTCCGAAGTCAACGATAACGCCTACGCGCTTCTGGGTTGTTGGCGCAAACTTTGTCTTCCCGCATAGTCTTGAAAATTTGGGAGAGATCATTGGTTGTGCTGCGTCGGGAATACTGTCGCTACTAAATGTAAAAACCCAGCCTTCGACTGATCCATCGGGAACAACCGTGGAAGGTCCTGTCGACGCCATGGTCCAAGTGGAAGTCCCAGGAGCTGCTTGGAAGTAGCCCCAATATCGGTAGCCCTTCTCTGCTGCTTGCGCAGTGGGGGAGAGGACGGAGATTAGGAGTCCGGAAAGAATAAGAAGAACTAACGAACGCGATTTCTTGATTTTCAACGTATGAGCCTCTCTTTTTGGAGTCTCACAGGGCGGACCAGATGAAATTTCTGCACAAAAAAATCGTCCGATAATGATCTCGAACGACTGAACCAACTGTGCAAACACTTCTGTTTGGACGAGCGCCCCGCAAACCTCGGCGGGTGGTGTCGATTTCGAGTCCCTGGTCAGGTAATCCGACTTAGCAGTTATTAGCTGCTTTACGGTTGCGGGTTAGCGCCGGACTTTCACCGGACTTCCCCTGAACGCAGAGACAATATTTAATTGTGTATTTAATCGTGTGGGTATATGAAGTTATAGGTGAACCAAACCACAAGTGAGCGTGAGACGCAATCCGGCACGCTTTGAATCCCAGTGTTAGCCTTAAGCAACGCATATTAAGCAAGGAGATTGCCATGGAATACCGTCGTTTAGGAAGTTCAGGAATGTACGTATCCGAGATTTCATACGGAAATTGGATAACTCATGGTTCACAGGTCGAGGAAGATCGTGCTATTGACTGCGTTAAAGCGGCTTTGGAGGAGGGAATCACAACCTTCGACACGGCCGATGTCTATGCCCAGACTAAAGCCGAAAAAGTTTTAGGAAAGGCGCTCAAAGGGGTCCGTCGAGAATCCTACGAGCTCTTCACCAAGGTCTACTGGCCCACGGGATCAGGTAAGAACGATCGTGGTTTATCGCGGAAACACATTATGGAATCTTGCCACGGATCGCTAAAGCGACTTGCCACGGATCGAATAGATCTTTACCAAGCCCATCGCTTTGACTATGAAACGCCGCTTGAGGAAACTTTGAAAGCCTTCGACGATCTTATCCGTCAGGGAAAGGTCCATTACATCGGAACATCGGAGTGGAGTGCCAGCGAAATCGAATCCGCGATTTCGATCCAGGATGCTCATGGTTATGATCGGTTCGTATCAAATCAGCCTCAATACTCAATGCTCTGGCGTGTGATCGAGGAAGAAGTTATTCCAACATCGATCAAATATGGGATTGGGCAGATCGTCTGGTCTCCTGTTGCGCAGGGCGTATTAACTGGAAAGTACAAGGCGGGCAAGCGTGTGCCCGTCGGATCTCGAGCAACGGATAAGAAGAGCGGTGCAAATATGATCTCCGGTTGGATGCGAGACGACGTTCTTAACGCGGTGCAGAATCTTCATCCAATCGCAGAGGAAGTTAATTTGACGTTGGCTCAACTTGCGGTTGCCTGGGTACTCCAAAATAAGAACATTTCTTCAGCAATCATTGGTGCGACGAAACCTGCTCAGATCAAAGAGAATGTCAAGGCAGGGGGAATCAGACTTGCTCCAAAAACAATGAAGGCAATCGACAAGGTGCTTGGAAAACTTCCCGAAACCAATCCGGATCTAACTCTTAGTCCACAGCCCAGGCCTTAGCCCTTCTTCTTGCCGAAGATCGTACTGGGGGAGAGTTGAGGTTTTGGTGCGCGTAGTCGACGTAGCTGAGTTGACCTTGACCATGCATACATACCCAGACCCTTTGTGGGGGCTTCCGGAAATTTCGCGGCGACTTCACTCTTAATGCGTCGGGTCAACATGAACCAATCGGCAATCGCGCTTAGCAGGATGAAGTACATCAGGATTACGGCCACTGATTGAAGGGCGGTAACCCTCGAAATAAGAAGAACGAGAACGAGTAGTGGAAGGAAGTATTCGCCCACCGATCTCCGAGCGTCGACAAGATTCCTCACGTGTCGGCGGACCGGTCCACGGTCTCGGGCAGGAAGTGCATTCTCGTCTCCACGCATATATGCGGCGCGGGTCTGAGACCTTTGCTGACGGGCCAATTCCTTCTGCTGCGCGCGTTCTGCTTTATTTGTAGCTGGCGCCAAAGAATTTACGACGCGCCTTGCCTGGGCATCTTTTCTCTTAGGAGTTGGGCGGCCCTTGCTTTCAGGGGTGTTCTCGGGATTATCTGAATTCATAGAGCGACTATAGAGGTTCTCCTGGTGTGAATAATAACTTACGGAAGGGCGAGCATCCGCTCGAGGGCAATTCTGGAGAATTTCGCAACTTCCGGGCTCACTTGAATCTGGTTGACTAGATGACCGTTGACCAATGATTCCATGGCCCAGACCAGGTGGGGGAGATCAATCCGATTCATGGTCGAGCAGTAGCAGACTGTTCTGTCCAGAAAGAGGATTGACTTATCTGGGTGATTCTTTGCCAACCGGGAGACAAGATTGAGTTCGGTGCCAATTGCCCATTTTGACCCGGCGGGCGCTGCTTCAATAGTTCGGATAATCATTTCGGTCGAACCCACGACGTCGGCGTTGGACACGACTTCGTACTTACATTCCGGGTGTACGAGTACTTGTACGCCAGGAATCCGCTCCCGAACCTCATGAACCGTATCCAAAGAGAAACGACCATGTACGGAGCAATGTCCTCGCCAGAGAATGACTTTTGCATTCCTTATCTCTTCGGATGTCAATCCACCCATAGGTTTCCAAGGATTCCAGAGAACGCAATCTTCGAGCGAAAGCCCGAGGCTAAGAACTGCAGTATTGCGACCCAAATGCTGATCCGGAAGGAAGAGGATTTTTTCGCCTTGCTCCAGGGCCCAGTTCATCGCTCTTTTAGCATTTGAAGAGGTACAAACTGTGCCACCATTCTTCCCTGTGAAACTCTTTATGGCAGCGGATGAATTCATATAGGTGACGGGAATTGTTGAATCTGCTACCCCAACTTCTTCTAGCACCTTCCAACATTCGTTAACTTGGTTTGCCGTGGCCATATCGGCCATGGAGCAACCAGCTGCTAAATCGGGCAGAATTACTTTCTGCGCTGGCGAGGTCAGAATGTCCGCGCTCTCGGCCATGAAATGAACTCCACAGAAAATTATGTATTCGGCACTTGAATCGGCGGCCGCGGACTGCGCCAACTTAAATGAATCACCGGTGATATCAGCAAATTCGATGACCTCATCGCGCTGGTAGTGGTGTCCTAAAACCATTGCCCGGTTGCCGAGAGCACTCCGAGCCACTCGGGCTCGTTCCACGAGAGATGGGTCACTGGCCGCAGGAAGCTCACCCGTGCAAGAAACTCCGCGTTCGCTGCCGAAATCCGATTCACGGCCTAGTGTCAGGAGATCTAGTAGTGTCACATGAGTATTCTCTCCGCTTTTTTGGTCAAACGCGAGTTCATTCTGCGGAGCAGGCAGGTTGCGGGTAGGCTCTCCTAGTACGCATAGAAGGAGAGAATATGAGCATCGATACAACGACCCCCACTGCCACGAGCACGATTAAGTTGACAGATATTGCCGCTGGCAAAGTTGCCGCCCTGCTGGCACAAGAAGGTCGCGATGACCTCGCTCTTCGCGTCGCCGTCCAACCAGGAGGTTGCTCCGGGCTGCGCTACCAGCTCTATTTTGATGACCGGGACATGGATGGTGATTCCACACACCTTTTCGGAACCGTTAAAGTCATCGTCGACAAGATGAGCGATCCTTACTTGGCTGGCGCGACGATTGATTTCGTTGACACCATCGAAAAACAGGGCTTCACCATCGATAACCCGAATGCTGGTGGATCATGCGCCTGCGGAGATTCATTCCATTAATTCTTCCAATTTCGTGTTCACTGGTTCGCTATGAAGATCGGTGTAGCAGGCTCGGTCGGTCGAGATCACTTGATGACTTTTCCGGGGAAATTTACTGATTCCCTCGTTGCTGGTTCCCTCGAAAGTGTCTCCCTCTCCTTCTTAGTTGACGCACTTGACATTCGACGCGGGGGTTGCGCGGCAAATATCGCTTTCGGCATGGGCGTACTTGGATTAAATCCGATCTTGATCGCAGCTGTGGGGACAGATTTTCAGGACTACCAAGCATGGCTCACACGTCATGGTGTCGATACCTCACATGTTCTGGTTTCGGAGACGCTTCTCACCGCTTTGTACATGGTGACTACCGATACTGAACTCAATCAAATTGCATCATTCTTTCCCGGCGCAATGAGCGAGGCTCGAAATATCGAACTTCAACCGATCATGGACAAGACTGGGAAATTAGATCTTCTTGTGATTTCTCCTGATGATCCAGAAGCGATGCTCCGTCATTCCGAAGTTGCCAAGGAAGAAGGGATTCGCGTAGCGGCAGATCCTTCTCAACAGATGGCACGTATGAGTGGTGAGGAAATCAAAAAGCTAATTGACGGAGCTGCGTATCTCTTCTTGAACGAGTACGAATTAGCTCTTGCATCACAGAAGACCGGTTGGACGGATGCCGAAATTCTTGATCGCGTGGGCGTGCGCGTCGTGACCCTGGGATCAAAAGGCGCGAAGGTTGAAGAGAAAGGCAAAGAGACCATCAAAGTGGGTTGTGCAAGGGAGAAAACCAAGTTGGACCCTACCGGCGTGGGTGATTCGTTTAGGGCAGGGTTTATAGCTGGACTTGCTTGGGAACTCGATCACGAACGATGTGCGCAGCTTGGTTCCATGTTGGCGACCTATGTAATCGAGACAAAAGGCACGCAGGAATATCGATTCACAAGGGATGAGTTTTTGGAGCGATTTAAAGAGGCCTTTGGTGAGGGACCGACTGCTGATGTGGCTGAACATCTTGTGCACTTCGGTTTTGATTCCTAATCTTTGGACACTACTTTCGTCACTTTGAATTTTGCTAGACCGATCACCTCGACATAATTTCCCGTCATTCGTGCCCACGCTTTCAGATCGGGTTCTGTCGCAGGATCATCAGCAAGAAGGATTATGGATTCGCTGATCTTGGTATCTCTCATTGCTCTGGCCGTTTCAATAATTGGTTGCGGGCAGCGAGTTCCCAGGGCGTCGATGACTCTCACAGTGTACGTAGCTCCTGAACCGCTTGACGGACCGCTACCACAAGATCCTTCACATTTTCATCCGTTACTCCGTGATGAAGTGTGATTCGAATATTTCCATGTGTCAGAAGCCCCATCGCTGCAAGGACATGGCTGGGTTGCAGATCATCGGCGGTGCACGCCGAACCCGAATCAACTGAAAATCCAGCAATATCGAGTCTACGTAGAAGTTCTTCGCCCTCTACGTAGAGAAAAGATAGTGACGTGATGTTGGGAAGTGACTCATCGAGGTCACCGGCAATATCGCAATCGGCGATCGAAGAACGAACCTCTTCCCTCAGCACTTGAGTCAATTTTCTCAGGCGCAGTGCTTCATCTACTTCAATTCGATTCCATTCTTCGAGCGCGACGGCGGCAGCGATGAGAAGGGGCAATGATGTGGTCTGTGGCGTACGCGCGTTATTGATATGTGGCAACGGGTTACGCCAGAGAGCACCATCTCGAATGAGAAGAAGGGAGACTCCCTGGGGCCCTTGCCAAGCCTTCGCGTCGAAAATCGCCGTGTCCCAGCGCGAGGGAAGAGAGAGGCGCGGACCGCAACCAAAAAAATCGCAGGCTATCCTGGCATGGGGGACTTTTGAGA
>JACPZY010000176.1 GCA_016195215.1 Actinomycetota bacterium
AAGAAGGAAAAGTCGCCGGTGCATACGGGTACTGGCGCGAAACTGGCTCTGAAGTGCTCTTTGAAGCACCTGCAGTTGTTATTGCAACCGGTGGAATCGGGAAATCATTTAAAGTCACCAGTAATTCATGGGAGGGCACGGGTGATGGTCACGCTCTCGCTCTCAAAGCAGGTGGCCGCCTTGTAGATATGGAGTTCGTCCAGTTCCATCCAACAGGAATGGTCTGGCCGCCATCTGTTCGAGGCTTGCTCGTAACCGAATCAGTCCGTGGTGATGGTGGAGTACTTACCAACACCGATGGCAAGCGTTTCATGTTCAATTACATTCCAGATGTTTTCAAGGATAAGTATGCCGATAACGAGGCGGAAGCTGATCGTTGGTATAACGATCAGGCCAACAACCGCCGTCCTCCTGAGCTGTTGCCGCGCGACGAAGTTGCTCGCGCCATTAACTCTGAAGTCAAGGCTGGCCGCGGAACACCTCACGGCGGAGTCTTCCTAGATGTATCGAAGCGTCTTCCTGCCGATGTCATCAGGAAGAAATTGCCAAGTATGTGGCACCAGTTCAAAGAACTTGCCGACGTGGACATTACGCAGACTCCAATGGAAGTTGGGCCAACCTGCCACTACGTCATGGGTGGTATCGAAGTTGAACCCGATACGGGTGTTGCGGCTGGTGTTCCCGGACTTTTTGCAGCAGGTGAAGCAGCAGGTGGGATGCACGGATCAAACCGCCTCGGTGGAAATTCCCTCTCCGACCTCCTTGTTTTTGGCCGTCGCGCTGGAGCGGGTGCCGCTGCCTATGCAATCGCAAACTTTGGTGCATCAGTTTCGGAGTCAACAGTCAGAGCAGCGAGCGAGCGATTAAATGCGCCCTTTACACGTGAAGGTGACGAGAATCCGTACACGATTCACGCTAATTTGCAGGAGACGACCAATGATCTCGTTGGAATTATCCGAACTCGCGCCGAACTTGAAGCGGCGATTATTAAATTATCCGAACTTCGTCTGCGCGCAGCAAAGGCAAAGGCTCCAGGGGGTCGTGCATTCAACCCAGGTTTCCACCTCGCTATTGATCTCGACAATATGTTGTTGGTCTCTGAGTGCATTGCACGGGCTGCGCTTCAGCGTGAAGAGTCCAGAGGCGGACATACTCGAGATGACTTCCCAACTATGGATTCAAAGTGGAGACAGGTAAATTCTATCTGCACCTGGAATGGCACAACAATAGATGTTGTCACGCAGAAGTTGCCAACCATGCCAAAAGAACTCTTCGACTTATTCGATCCTCATGAGTTAGAGAAATATCTAACGAAGGAGGAGATGACCGCTATGAAAGGTGGTGCCAAGTGAGCGAGACCAAGAAAATGGTCAAACTACGGATCTGGCGTGGAGATTCTAAAGACGGCGGACTTCAAGATGTTGAGGTTGAAGCAAATGAGGGTGAAGTAGTCCTTGATGTCATCCACCGCGTACAAGCCACTCAGATGTCTGACTTGGCAGTTCGCTGGAACTGCAAGGCTGGTAAATGCGGCTCATGTTCAATGGAGATCAATGGCAGGCCGCGACTTGCCTGCATGACCCGTATGAATATGTTTGAAGAAGGTGAAACCATCACAGTCACTCCCCTTCGCGCCTTTCCTGTCATTCGTGACCTTGTTACCGATGTTTCCTTCAATTATAAAAAAGCAATGGAAATTCCAGCGTTTGAACCGCCAGCAGATCTCAAGGCTGGCGAATATCGGATGCAGCAGGTAGATGTAGAGAGAAGCCAGGAATTCCGCAAGTGCATTGAATGTTTCCTCTGCCAGGATACCTGCCACGTCATCCGTGATCATGAAGAGAACAAGAAGTCATTTGCCGGTCCACGTTTCTTCATCCGTATCGCCGAACTAGATATGCATCCTCTGGATATGTTGCGGAATCGAAAACAGACCGCGCAGGAAGAGCACGGTTTGGGAATGTGCAACATCACCAAGTGCTGTACTGAAGTCTGCCCGGAGCACATCCGGATAACCGATAATGCGATTATCCCGATGAAAGAGCGCGTTGTAGACGTAAAATACGATCCAATACGGTGGTTGGGCTCCAAAATTCGCAAAGGGGAGGGTATCGTTTAATACATGCGTTTGATACTCCGTTGGATTGCTTTGGCACTAGCTATATGGGCCGCTACCGCCATAGTGCCCGGAATTACCGTGAATGGAGGTGCACGGACCTATCTCTGGGTCGCACTTCTCTTTGGGCTAATTAACGCAGTCCTCGGATCAATGGTCAAAGTCGTTACCTTTCCCTTGTCCATAGTTACTTTCGGTCTATTCATATTCTTGGTCAATGTTGCGATGCTTGCGCTGACTGCGCGATGGAGCACCGCGCTCGATATTAAGGATTTTTGGACAGCGGTATTTGCGAGCTTGATCATAAGTATCGTTTCAAGCTTGCTCAAAGGCTTCTACAGAAGACCGTTTCAATTCTAAAGTTGGCGCGCTGGCCCGCACTTCTCTGGGTTGCGTTAGGTGGTATTGCCGGCTCCTTAATTCGTTGGGCACTTTCGGCAGCGTTCAGCCACGCTCGCGCAGGAACGCTTGCCGCAAATCTCATCGGTGTCGGTCTTGCTGGATTCCTACTGGTATTGATGGAACGTCACGGAAATTTTGCTTTACGACATTTTCTTCTTCCTGGCTTCTGTGGGGGTCTTACTACTTTCTCCGCATTTGCATTCCAAACAGTTGAAAGTTCTGGGGGTGGGTTCGGTTACTTAATACAGACACTCTTCTTTAGTTTGCTCATTGTTGCCATCGTGATTCCAATTTCGCGCAGAGTGGTACCCGAGCGGAAATGAAAGCGCTATTTGTAATCCTGGGTGCCGGGATTGGTGCTCCTAGCCGATACCTTCTTGATCTCTATCTCCGTAAATTCTTAAAGTATCCTATCGGAATTGCGGTTATAAATATCATCGGTTCATTCATACTCGGAGTGAGCATCGGTTCGGCAGGTAATTTCCACGCTTTCATTGGCCTTGGTTTCACGGGCGCATTTACTACGTGGTCCACTTTTATTCTCGATCTCTATCTTGCCTTCGAACTAAAACAGTACAAGAGCGCAGCAATCAATCTGCTACTTTCAATGACAGTTGGAATTGGCGCGGTCTGGCTGGGTGTCCAACTAGTCCAGTAGAGCACCCATCCAACGTTCAATCTCATCGGGATGGCGAGGAAGGCTATTACTTAGAATTCTGCATCCATCTTCAGTTACGACGACATCGTCTTCGATACGGATACCGATTCCGCGGAATTCTGGCGCAAATAACTCGTCATCCGGCTGGATATAAAGACCTGGCTCGACCGTGAGAACCATCCCAACTTTGAGAGTGCCTTCGGTGTATTGATCCTTTCGCGCCTGGGCACAGTCATGGACATCCATACCCAACATGTGGCTTACTCCGTGCAATGTCCACCTGCGATGGAGGCCAATTTCGGGCCTCAAAGACTCTTCGGCGCTGATGGTGAGGATTCCCATATCAACGAGGCCCTGAGCTAGCACTTTCTGAGCCGCAAGGTTGATGGAAGTCCAGTCCGCCCCGGGCTTTACGGCGGCAAAGCCCGCCTTCTGTGCTTCATAGACCAACATATATAGAGATCGTTGGGCAGGTGAGAACTTTCCACTAATCGGAAGAGTTCGGGTGACATCTGCCGTGTAATACGTTTCGCGTTCGACACCGGCATCGACAAGTATCAATTCGCCGGGGCGCAGATCACCATCGTTACGGATCCAGTGAAGGACACAGGCGTGGGCCCCAGCAGCAGCGATTGTGCTGTAGCCGATGTCATTGCCTTCGATTCGCGCTCTTCCAAAGAATGCCGCTTCGATGACACGTTCTCCTCTCCGTGTTTCTACCGCTGCAGGTATGGCGCGAACTAGATCAGTGAAACCACGAGCCGTTGAGTTGCATGCCGCTTGCATCTCATCAATCTCAAATTTGTCTTTTACGAGACGGGCAGCGGATGCAAAAGCTAGAAAATCCGCTTCTCGATCATGTTTTGCAATCTGGGAATCAAGAGAGTTATCTTCACCCCGTATAAGGAGAGTTTCACACTTTTCTTCTAGAAAGTTTGGAATCGTGTCTAAATGACGGGTTTCAATTTCATACCTCATTTGAGCTTCATTAAGGGTGAAGCGGCGTCCGACCCAGAGTTCGCCGTACCGTGCGTCGCGAAAGAATGCATCGGTGTCGCGAGTTGATCGAGGGTGAATGAAAAGCAGAGGCAAGTGCCCTGAATCTGTCGGCTCCATAATGAGAACCGAATCCGCAGTGGCTTCAACTCCCTGCACGCCGGTGTAGTAAGCGAATGCAGAGTGTGGTCGGTAGGCGTAATCGCTGTCGTTGCTCCGCACTTTGAAATTACCAGCGGGAATGACGAGTCGGATTCCGGGAAATGCCGCTGAGAGTTCTTCGCGTCGCGGAATGCACCAAGGAACTGCGGGGGCGGGGCTCATTCCACTTAAATTGGACTCAGCCCATCCTGTTTTCATGAACTCCGCATATGCATCCTGCACGGATTCATCGTGGACTCGCTTGCTCTCTGCTGGCGCCGTTGCCTTTTCACTCATTGGGCAAGGGTACAACCATTAATGACGCATGCGAAGTGGGGGTTTTGACACTCTCTACTTTTGGACCTTGGATAGGGATGTGTCGATGTCATCAAAGAATACAAAACTACATACATGGGTTGATGAAGTCGCCCAACTTACACATCCGGACGCTATTCATTGGTGTGATGGTTCCGAAGAAGAGTGGACCCAAATAACCGAAGAACTCGTTGCCAAAGGCACGATGGTCCGTCTCAAGAGGAAACCAAATTCCTTCTTAGCATTCTCGGATCCAAGTGACGTTGCACGTGTTGAAGATAGAACTTTTATCTGCTCAGAGAGTGAGCATGACGCTGGCCCCACCAATAACTGGGTTGCTCCGGCGGAGATGAAGAAGACGCTCGCAGACCTTTTCCGCGGTTCAATGCGCGGACGGAGAATGTATGTCATTCCTTTCTGCATGGGCCCGCTTGATTCACCCCATTCTAAATTTGGCGTTCAAATTACCGACAGCCCATATGTAGTCGCGTCAATGCGAGTGATGACTCGCATGGGCAAAGCAGCCTTGGAAGCGATCGGTGCCACAGGTGTATTCGTTGAAGCACTCCACTCTGTTGGCGCTCCGCTAAACCAAGGAGAGGTGGATGTTCCATGGCCATGTAATAAGACTAAGTACATCGTTCAGTTCCCAGATGATTTAGCAATCTGGTCTTACGGCTCTGGCTATGGCGGAAACGCACTTCTCGGAAAGAAGTGCTACTCACTCCGTATTGCATCGGTCATCGGCCGTGAAGAAGGCTGGCTCGCCGAGCACATGCTTATTCTTAAGGTGACTACACCCGAAGAGAAGGTGCATTTTGTTGCCGCTGCTTTCCCATCCGCCTGCGGTAAGACAAACCTCGCCATGCTTGAGCCGACTCTTCCTAGCTGGAAGGTTGAGACTATTGGCGATGACATCGCCTGGATGCGCTTTGGCGATGACGGCCGCCTCTATGCATCCAACCCCGAAGCGGGATTCTTCGGTGTTGCACCAGGCACCGGTTGGAAAACAAACTCAAATGCAATGAAAATGATCGAACAAGGCAACTCGATTTTTACAAACGTTGCTCTAACTGATGACGGAGATATTTGGTGGGAGGGAATGACAGATACTCCACCAGCGCACCTCATCGATTGGAAGCATCGTGACTGGACTCCGGATAACGGTGAATTATCCTCACATCCAAACGCACGTTTCTGCACTCCTGTAGAGCAGTGCCCAATAATCGCGCCTGAGTGGGATAGTCCTGAAGGTGTTCCAATCTCGGCAATCTTCATGGGTGGGCGTCGCAAGACGACGATTCCCCTCGTTATGCAATCGCGTGATTGGAACCACGGAGTATTCATGGGTGCAACGCTCTCCTCAGAAACCACTGCGGCCGCGACTGGTGCTGTAGGAGTAGTGCGACGTGATCCATTCGCAATGCTTCCCTTCATCGGTTACCACGTCGGCGATTACCTGAAGCACTGGATCGCTCTCGGCAAGATTCACGACAACACCAAGTTGCCGAAGATTTTCTACGTCAACTGGTTCCGCCGCGATGCTGATGGTGGATTCCTCTGGCCGGGTTTTGGCGAGAATTCGCGGGTAATCAAATGGGCTATCGAGCAAGTAGAAGGCAAGATCTCTTCCGAGTCCACCGCCATTGGATTGGTTCCAACGACCGAAGGCCTTGATACAGAAGGCCTTGACCTGACTAAAGCGAAGCTCAACGCCGTACTTCGTATCGATAAAGAGGAATGGCGCCAGGAGTTACCTCTTATTAGAGAGTGGTTCGGGATAATCGGCGATAAATTGCCATCAGAACTCATCGATCAACTTGCTACATTGGAGAAGAACCTCCAATAGAAGTAAGTTCTGCCAGACTTTTGCCTGTAAACTCCCCTCGTACTCGGAGACGTCGCATAGCCCGGTCGAGTGCGCCTCACTGCTAATGAGGTAGACCCCTTAAAGGGTCTCGGAGGTTCAAATCCTCTCGTCTCCGCCTAGGATTTATATACATCTGCCTTCCTGCACGATAAATTGGCGAAATGGAACAGGAGAATGTTTCAATCAATTTGTCATTGATATCCTCACACGACGAGGTTGAGAATGTCCGTACCTTTATTTTTGAGAAGAAGAGTGTGGAGTGGGTGGCTGGTCAGAGCCAGGCTTATATCCTCCCGCAGGCTGGTGAGACGGAGAAAGAGAATCAGCACTGGTTCACAATTTCCTCTGCACCCGTAGAAGGAACGATCAACATTTCCACACGGATATCCGCAAGCCCATTTAAAGAGGCGTTGAACTCATTGAACCCGGGTGACGAGATCAGTACGCATAGCTTGGGGGGTAAGTTCATCTGGGAAGAAGGTGATCAAGCTCCAGTGACGCTGATTGCTGCCGGGATTGGAATAACCCCCTTTCGAAGCATTCTTCTTCAGCGAAGTGCCGTCGGCAAATCACTTAATGCAACGCTCCTCTATTTCAACCGTACAAGTGGAATTCCATTCCAGAAAGAGCTGGAAACCCTCGGCCAAAAACATCCGGAATTTCAATTGAAGATGATCGTCGGTGAATCAGTTACAGCAGAGAAAATATTCATGTTAGCCCCAACGGCTAGTGAGCAGATTGTCTATCTCTCTGGCCCTGCTCCGATGGTGTCGAGTATCGGTTCAGTATTGAAAGAGGCTGGAGTCACTATCAAACAAGATCGTTTCCCCGGCTACGACGAGACCAACTTCTGATCAATCCTTCCGAAAGTGGTTCATCAAAAAGGAGTGAAGGGTGACTCTCCTATTCGCGACAAGAGACGAAGAACATAGCGAGGCCTCTATTATTGAGGACTTTCCTACTCGATAGAATTCGCAGGTGGTCCAAACGTAGAGACCTGCTTAGGTAGCGAAACTGAGAAGGGTGTGTGCTCTATGGCGACATTTCGAGTGGCGATAGTGGGTGCGGGTCCTGCGGGGTATTTTGCAGCACAAGCTCTACAGAATCTAGTCACCGAAGATAGAGATTTCGCTATAGACATGATTGAGCGCCTTCCAACCCCTTGGGGGCTTGTAAGAAGTGGTGTGGCTCCCGATCATCCAAAGATCAAAACTGTTTCGAAGGTCTTTGAGAAGGTGGCGAGCACCGGAAATTTCCGCCTTTTTGGCAATGTCGAACTTGGAAAAGATATTACAACCCAGGATCTCCTGGATCGATACGACGCCGTAGTCATCGCCACCGGTTCTTCATTAGGTCGCAAACTCGGAATTCCTGGAGAAGATCTATTCGGCTCTCTCTCTGCTGCGGATTTCGTCCCTTGGTATAACGGCCACCCCGACTTCAAGGACATCCAATTTCCGGTTGATTGCGATACCGCCGTTGTAATTGGTGCTGGCAATGTGGCCATGGATGTTGCTCGTATGTTGGCTCTCGAACCTGTCGAACTCGACCCCACTGATACGGCCGACCACGCAATTGAGATCCTTCGCAAGAGCGCAATCCGTAGGGTGATTCTCTGCGCTCGTCGTGGTCCTGAGCACGCCGCATTTACGGCACCAGAACTTCGCGAGCTTCCAAAACTTGAACACACCAACGTCATCATGAACGCACCAGAAATTGAAGCCGCGCTCGCAAGAGTCGGCGAATACGCAGAGAAAGATGTGAAGAGCAACCTCGCCGCGATGGAATTAATTGCGCAGAGCGAAGCAAAATCTAATGATCGAACATTAGAATTCCAGTTCTTTCTTGCCCCGCAAGAAATCCGCGGCACCACGAAAGTGGAGGAAGTCGTTCTTGGCATTAATAGAATCGTAGATGGGAAAGTAGTCCCCTCTGGTGAAACAAAAATCATCAAGTGTGGCCTGGTAATTTCTGCGATTGGATATGAAGCCTCATCGATTGATGGTGTTCCCTATACCAACGGCAAAGTCGTAAATACAGAGGGCCACGTCGGTGATTCAAATATGTATGTCGTTGGATGGGCAAAGCGCGGACCTTCGGGGGTAATTGGAACCAATAAGAGCGATGCAAGTGAAGT
>JACPZY010000177.1 GCA_016195215.1 Actinomycetota bacterium
ATTGATCCGCGGTGGGTAAAGCCTCTTCCATTTTCCATTCTTGATATTGCGAAGAAATATTCGCGTGTTGTTCTCATCGAAGATGGAATCCGCCACGGCGGCATCGCAAGTTCGCTCTCTGAAATATTCCGCGATGCGCAGAGTTCAATTCCAATACATTCAATCGGAATTCCACTTGAGTTCATTGAACACTCAAAACGGGCTGAAATTTTGAGTGACCTTGGAATCTCCGTCCAAAATATTTCACGCTCTATTGTGGAGTGGCACAGTTCCTTTAGGGAAGAGAAGCAACTCCAGGGGCATGAAACCGTGAACCGCAGACCGACTCACTAACACCAACACGATCTAAGTAAGGCAAGATTCCACCCAATGTGAGTGGCCAACCTGCGCCAAGCAGCATGCATAGATCGATTTCAGCAGGGCTAGAGACAACTCCTTCATCTAGCATCATGCGAGCTTCCTCTGCCAGAGCATTGAGAGCGCGCATTCGCACCTGCTCGCCAGTTGATGGATGATCGCCCTTTTCGACGAGGGCAAGTGCCTCTGGATTTGGAATGTACTTTCCATCATCGCCTTTGATGTAGAAGTTCTTCACTCCTTCTTTCACCATCCGTGTCATAGTTGGTGAGATGCGATAACGAGGTCCAAGGGTCTTATGAAGCGTCTTTGCTACATGAAGCGCAACGCCTGGACCAACGAGACCAAGTAACTCGAAGGGAGTCATTGGGAATCCAATACTGCGCATGGAATTGTCAGCAACATCCACAGGAGTTCCCTCGTCAATGGCATCAGTGATCTCTCCCATAAAACGGGTGAGAAGTCTGTTGACGACAAAGCCGGGGGAGTCTTTGGTAATAACCATCGTCTTCTTCAACTCTTTGCCAACATTTACCGCAGTAGCAGTCGTTGCATCGTCAGTCTTATCTGTTCTTGCAATCTCTAGAAGTGGCATCACGGCAACTGGATTAAAGAAGTGGAAACCGATGACTCGCTCGGGATGCTCAAGTCCCTCGGTCATCGCCGCCACACTTAATGATGAAGTATTAGTGGCAAGTACACATTCTGGCGAAACGATCCCTTCGAGTTTCTTGAAGAGCTCTTGCTTCAATGAAAGTTCTTCGAAGATCGCTTCAACAATAAAGTCCGCGTCGGCAAAGGCACCCTGATCTACTGACCCTGTTACCAGGGAGATCAACCTCTCTGCCAATTCTCCAGAGAGTCGCTTCTTCTCGACCAATTTCCTTATTTCACCGTGAACCCAGGCGAGGCCCTTATCCACGCGGGCTTGATCAAGATCAGTCATCACCACGGGACACTTAAGGTTACGGACCATAAGCAGGGCGAGTTGCGAGGCCATGAGGCCAGCCCCAACCACGCCCACCTTTGCGACCTTCCGAGCAAGGGTCGCCTTCGGTGCGCCTTCAACCTTCTTCCGCTTCTTCTGGATGAGGTTAAATGCGTAGAGAGATGCACGGAGAGCATCGCTCATCGTGAGGTCGGCGAGTGCCTGATCTTCCGCGTCAAAACCCTCAGATCGGGAGGCGGTGCGAGCACCCGCAATAAGTCGTAGGGCTCGTTCTGGTGCCTCAATTTGCGCGCCCCCATACTTTTTAAGTGAAGCTGCTTGGCCGGTTGAGATTGCCTTATCCCATCCAGTATCAGCCGTAAAATCTTTTCGCGCTATTTTAGTTTTACCACTGAGCACATCGGCAGCGAATGCTGCTGATCGCTCGAGGAAATCGGCAGGTTCATAGACGGCATCAACGACTCCAAGTGCAAGAGCATCTGTCGCCTTCATCATCGTGTTGTTGTTAAGTGCATTGAGGATGATGACTTGTACTGCATGCTCTGGGCCGATCAGCTTGGGGAGCAATGTTGCACCGCCCCAGCCAGGTACTAAACCAAGAAATACCTCGGGAAGACCTGTTAAGGCTGTAGATGCGAGGGTTCGATAATGGCAGTGGAGACCGAGTTCTAATCCACCGCCGAGTGCGAGGCCATTGATAAAGCCAAAGGTTGGAATCTCGCATTCACCTAGACGTCGGAAAACATCGTGCCCAAGTTTTCCAATACTTAGTGATTGTGATCTTTCGCTAATCGAACTCAAGCCACGCAGGTCTGCGCCAGCAGCAAATATAAATGGCTTGCCGGTTATGGCAATTGCTGCAGGATTGCGAGAGATTGCCTCCAAGATCGCACCGTCAAGCGCCAGCAGTCCCTGAACTCCAAATGTATTTGGTCGGTTGAAATCCTCGCCATTATCTATCGTGATTAAGGCAAGTGTCTCCTTAAATCCGAATGGAGTGAGATCTATATCGCGCACGAATGCATGGGTAACAACTTCATCCGGGGCGCCTGCTGGCACCTTTGAATCCGTCATTTTATTTGGCTCCATTCCAGTGAGGGTTCTCCCAGATGACTGTTCCGCCCATTCCCAACCCGATGCACATTGTGGTGATTCCGTAGCGAACCTCGGGATGTTCTTCAAAACCACGCGCGAGGTTCAGCATCAGTCGGACACCGGAGGAAGCAAGAGGATGTCCAACCGCAATTGCGCCACCGTAGAGATTCACTCGTGAGTCGTCATCAGCCATTCCAAAGTGATCGAGAAAGGAAAGAACTTGAATTGCAAAAGCCTCATTGATTTCGAATAGGCCGATATCTGAAATCTTCAATCCAGCCTTCGCTAATGCCTTATGGGTTGCAGGAACTGGGCCATAACCCATGATTTCAGGCTCCACTCCCGCAAAGGCGAAAGTTACCAGGCGCGCTTTGTTGGTGAGGCCTAACTCAATCACCTTCTCCTCACTGGCGAGAATGGCCGCAGTCGCTCCGTCATTGAGACCAGCGGCGTTTCCGGCAGTCACCCGACCCGCTGGGCGGAAAGGTGTCTTCAGGCCGGCTAATGCTTCAAAAGTAGTACCGGGGCGCGGAGGTTCATCGACGGTTGCGATGCCCCACCCAAGTTCTGCACTGCGAGCCGCAACGGGAATAAGATCACGTTGGATCTTTCCCTCCTGGTACGCCTTGGCAGTTTTGTTCTGTGAATTCAATGCATATCTGTCGGCCCGCTCCCGAGTGAGGTGGGGGAATCGATCATGTAAACGCTCGGCAG
>JACPZY010000010.1 GCA_016195215.1 Actinomycetota bacterium
ACAAGTCCTTCCAATAATGAGTTGGAGGCCAGCCGATTTGCACCGTGAACGCCGGTACAGGCAGTCTCACCACAGGCGTACAGGCCTTTGATATTTGAGTGTCCATTGAGGTCAACGCGCACTCCACCTGATGCATAGTGCGATGCCGGCGCGACTGGGATCAACTCATTAAGTGGATCTATTCCATGCACTAAGCAAGAGGCATAAATAGTCGGGAATCGTTCTACAAATCCCTCAATGTGGCGAACATCCAACCAGACATGACGTGCGCCAGTTTCATTCATATGTCTCATGATTGCTTTTGCCACAACATCCCGTGGAGCTAGTTCTCCCATTGGATGCTGCCCAACCATGAATCGAAGACCCACATCATCCACTAGGAATGCGCCTTCACCTCTTACTGCTTCGCTAATCAGCGGCTGCTGACCTTGCGATGCGTCTCCGAGCCAAAGTACCGTCGGATGAAATTGAATGAATTCAACATCTGCAACATTTGCGCCCGCACGAAGCGCCAGGGCAACTCCATCCCCTGTCGAAACAGATGGATTTGTTGTTTGTGCAAAGACTTGGCCGAAACCCCCTGTTGCAAGAACTGTCGCCCGCCCAATTGCCCGGCCGACACCGTCTCGCGTTCCTGCACCAATGACGTGAAGGGTCACGCCGCAAACCGCTCCATGTGAATCTTTTAGTGCGTCCAGAACAAGTGCATGCTCGACAACTTCAATTTCTGGATCATTCCTCACTGCAGCAAGCAGTGCACGCGAGACTTCAGCCCCAGTTGCATCGCCACCTGCATGCAAAATTCGATTTCTGTGGTGCCCACCTTCGCGAGTAAGAGAGATCTCTCCGCTAGCTTCTTTATCAAAGACGGCTCCGCGGGCAATCAATTTCCGAACCGCTTCAGGTCCTTCGGAGACGAGGACCTTAACTGCGATCTTGTCACAGAGTCCGGCCCCAGCAACAAGTGTGTCCTTCTCATGCTGATCCGGTGTATCCCCCGGTCCTAACGCCGCCGCAATTCCACCCTGTGCCCATTTCGTTGATCCCTCATCTACCCGGGCCTTTGTCACCAATAAAACAGAGAGTCCAAAACTTCGAACTTGAAGAGCGGTGGTAAGGCCGGCAACTCCAGAGCCCACCACGATCACGTCGGCGCGAGCCGTCCAACCTGGGTTAGGCGCTAATAATTTCATCTCGATTAATTTCCCCGATTACCCAGGGGCATATTGTCAATCAATCTAACACCGCTCACCGAGCCCGCGACCAGGGCACGTTTAGCAATACTCCGTTCGGTCGCCAAGGTGAAATATTCCTCATCAATAATCGCTGAGTAATCACATGTGAATCTTGGCTCCTGCCGCAGAGTCTTGTCCAATTGTTCTTGCATCTCTTTCAGAGAGAGACCCTTAGAGGCATTAAAGAGAGCTCTATAAATCACGAGCGCGGCTCTCCTGTCCTCGTCGCTCAATCGCACGTTCCGAGATGAGAGGGCTAAACCATCATCAGCACGGACGGTCGGAACCGAGACTATTTCCACCCCCTCGTGCTGCCCCCGTGCCATCTGCCGAACTAGGAAAAGCTGTTGGAAGTCCTTCTCGCCAAATAAAGCCCAGCCAGGATGGATCAGGGAGAAGAGACGGTTGACCACCGTCAACATTCCGTCGAAGTGACCTGGTCTGCTCGCTCCTTCAAAGAGGTTACCCAATGAACCTGCAGAAATCGACTCAACCTGCCCTGGGTATATTTCCGCAACTTCTGGTCTCCACAGAATGGTCGCACCGGATCGTTCAGCAACCAGCGCGTCAGAACCGGGATTCCGTGGATATTCTTCAAGATCCTTTGGATCATTAAATTGGAGAGGGTTGATAAAGGCACTTACGAGCACGTGGGGAGATATTTCTCTAGCCTTCTCAATTAATTTCGCGTGGCCGGCATGGAGCGCACCCATAGTTGGCACGAAGGCGATATTGCTCGTATCTTCAGAGCGAAGTTGATTGAGATTACTTATTTCGCGCATCTGCTCCAGTCCTTCCGTGGTACCGGGCTAAGAATTAAAGGTTACTGGGCAGGGGGTAGTTGCGCCAAGATTTCACTCACTCTCCCGTGAGCAATCAGAACGGCATCGGGTTCGATCTCCAACCAAGGCTCGAGTACGAAACGTCTCTCATGTGCGCGTGGGTGCGGCAATCTCAAATTCTCATCTTCACTCAGAAGTGATCCATACTGGATGAGATCAAGATCAATTACTCGTGGCCCCCACTTCTCGGTACGCACTCGCCCCATGCTCTTCTCAATGCCATGTAACACTGCAAGTAAATCAGATGCCGGTAGGTCGGATTGAAGAATGCAGACGGCATTTACATAATCTGGTTGCGGGGGTCCACCGACTGGTCTGGTCAGATAGAGTGAAGACCTGGCAACGAGGTCAGTTGACTCTTTTAAAAGCGCGATTGCCAGTTCGACCGCCTTTTCAGGCTCCTCCATATTTGCACCTAGGGCGACTACGGCCTTCACCGAGATCGCTCGATTCTGATTGCAATATCCGCGACATTCGCTCCCACCGGCGCTTGTGGCTTATGAACGATGACAACAACTGAATCGAGAATTGAAAAATTAGAGAGGAGAATTTCGGCAATTTGAGAGGCTAGTTTCTCAATGAGCGAAACAGGAGGCCCAACAATGGCTCCAATAACTAAATTACAGACGGTTCCATAGTCGATAGTGTCCTGGACATCATCGCTCTTCGACGCCTTCCTAAAATCGCAATGCAACAGGAGATCGACTAGAAATGCTTGTCCGTTCTCACGCTCATGCGGAAATACTCCGTGATATCCAAACCCGCCGATACCTTTGATCTCAATGGAGTCACTCATGCGAGTCTGCCCGCAACTGCTATGGCGTCGCGATGGGATTTGACGTTATGAACCCTCACGCCCCAGGTATTCCGCCTGGCAAGTAATGCCGTCAGAGCAATTGTCGCCGACTCGCGATCATCAGGGGCGTCTGATCCGACAAGGACCCCCAGAAAACGCTTTCGCGATCCACCAACCAGGACCGGATATCCCAGCGCCTCAATCGACTTCAAATTATTAAGAAGAGTCCAATTGTGGTCGGCTTCCTTAGCAAATCCGATGCCTGGATCCAGAATCAGATTTTCGGGTTTCACCCCAGATGCGAGCGCCGCACTCACGCATTGACTTAGCTCCGCAACTACTTCCTTCACCACGTCGCTATAGATTGCACGCGATTGCATATCTTTCGACTCCCCCCGGCTATGCATCGCAATGTAGGGACAATCGAGCGAGGCAACCAGATCTAGAATTGCGGGATCCGACAGGCCCCCACTTATGTCATTGATGATCCGCCCGCCTGCACTGATTGCAGCCTCCGCGGTCGAAGCCCTTGTTGTGTCAACGCTAATCAACGCCCCACGCGCACTGAGTGCCTCGATAACCGGCAGAATACGTTCCATCTCTTCATCTGCGCAAATTCGCGCAGAACCCGGGCGGGTAGATTCGCCACCGACGTCGATGATATCTGCGCCCTCTTCGATCATCTCAACGCCACGGGCGAGAGCAAGGTTAAAATTCGAGTAACGCCCACCATCGGCAAAGGAATCAGGAGTGACATTCAAGATTCCCATCACAACCATTCGGTCGGTCGGCAATCCCAATTCCGAAAGTCTCACGGAAAATTATCTCCGTGTGATGAGGCTTATTGCCTCTGCACGAGTGGCAGGATCGCGCAAAATTCCACGAACCGCACTTGTAACTGTCCGTGCCTCGGCCTTTCGAACTCCTCGCATAGACATACATAGGTGCTCGCACTCGACAATAACAATTACTCCCGCTGGTTGGAGAATTTCTACAAGGGCATCAGCAATCTGAGCTGTCATTCTCTCCTGTACTTGCGGTCGGCGCGCAAAGAGATCGACAAGGCGTGCGATCTTTGACAGACCAGTGATTCTGCCCGAAGGGATATACCCGACATGTGCCACACCGTGGAACGGAGTCAGGTGATGCTCGCAATGCGAGAAGACTTCGATATCTTTGATGATGACGAGTTCTTCATGTCCAATATCAAAGGTCGTCGTCAGCACATCTTCAGGCGATTGCCAGAGTCCGGCAAAGTTCTCAGCAAAGGCTCGAGCCACTCGGCTTGGCGTCTCACGCAAGCCATCGCGATCGGGATCTTCTCCCAGCGCCAATAGCAGCTCGCGGACCGCGTGTTCGGCGCGTGCTTGATCGTATGGCTCAGCGGCCCGTCCATCGTGGGGCCCCATCGAGACCGAGCTAATCTCACTCATCTTCAACTCCTGGATCTACCGCCACAACTTCTTCAGCAGCTTTAGGTGCACGTTTGGCACGGGGAGTCTTTGCTCTTACCTTCGCCGGCTTTGCCGCTTCTTCCTTCTGAGCGCGGGAGAGCGCAGCGCCGGTGGCAATGGGTGGGGTGGAAGATGGCTTACGAGTAATCGAACCGGTCCAAGCCGGACGGTTTGGACGCGGCATGACCGCGACAAATATCTCGGCGATCTCCTCTTTATTGAGCGTTTCACGCTCTAATAGCTGTAGAACCATCTCATCAAGAATGGTCCGGTTATGGTCCAGAATATCAAAGGCTTCCTGGTGAGCATTCTCAATAAGAGAGCGGATTTCTCTATCGATCAGTGTCGCAACACTCTCCGAGAAATCTCGGGTATGCCCGTAATCTCGACCCATAAATGGCTCTGATGCATCAGTGCCCAATTTGATCGCGCCGATCGATTCAGTCATTCCGTATTGAGTAACCATCGCGCGCGC
>JACPZY010000172.1 GCA_016195215.1 Actinomycetota bacterium
TGCGTTCCTCGGAGCAACCACTCTGGGTCATAGCAACTTCAAGGAATTCAATCCACTATTGGGCCCAATTGGTTGGAGAAGAAGCTTTTCGATCCGAGTTGCAGAACCATAAGAATCTAAATTTCGCTGCGATAGGGGAAGCGACTGCGCAGACTCTTCGAGATTTTGGCGCGCAGGATGTCTTCCTTCCCTCCCTCTCTGAGGCTGCCACTTTGGCTCAGGAGTTGATACTGCAGGATCCGCAATCCACTGCTCTGATACCTGGCGGGAATCTTGCGATGCCAAATCTTTCGTTGATTTTGCGGAGCGCTGGGTGGGGGGTCGAGACGGCAGAGGTTTATAGAACTTCTCGTGTCAGCGCAGAGCCAGGGTCAGCCGAACTCCTGAGAAAGGGCGATTTCAGCGCGGTTCTCCTGCGCTCGCCGAGCGCGGTCGATGCTCTTCTCTATTTTGTTTCTCAACCACCAGTATCGTTAGTTTGTGCAGGTTCCACCACTGCTTCTGCGCTTTACGCTCGCGGTTTGAAGGTTGATGCCCTCTCTCCGAAGCCAACCCCGGAGGTGGTGGCAAGCACGATTCACTCTTTAATTTTCCAGTAGAAAGATAGAGAAAAGGTGAAGTTATGACGCTGATCGAACGTCCACGCCGGCTTCGAAGCACATCGGTACTGCGCGCCATGGTCCGCGATACCAGCGTTGTACCTGCCTCCCTCGTCCTTCCTCTATTTATCCGTGAAGGTTTAATGTCACCAAAACCCATTGTGGGGATGCCTGGTGTATTCCAACATACGGAAGATTCATTTAGAGCCGAAATCGATCGCGCATTGGATGCTGGTATCGGCGGTGTCATGATCTTTGGTATACCTGAAAAACGTGATCCCTCGGGAAGTGAGGCGTTGAATCCAGATGGTGTTCTTTCACGTGCGATACGCGATGCTCGCGCTCGCGCGGGAGATGGGTTGGTGATTGTCGCCGATCTCTGTCTTGATGAGTTCACGAGTCATGGACATTGCGGTGTACTTGACAATCGTGGGAATGTGGACAATGACGCAACTCTTAAAATTTACGGCGATATGGCAAAAGTGCTTGCAGATTCAGGTGCTCATATGGTTGGAACGAGTGGCATGATGGATGGACAAGTTGGCGTTGTCCGCAATGCACTTGACTCGGCAGGACATACTGAAATTCTTATCCTTGCCTATGCGGCAAAATTCGCCTCCGCTTTCTATGGTCCCTTCCGTGAAGCTGTTGAATCTCAACTGCAAGGAAATCGGAATACATACCAACAGGACCCGGCGAATATCAAGGAATCCATGCGTGAGGTTCGACTCGATGTTTCTCAAGGCGCGGATATCGTGATGGTAAAACCTTCGCTTGCATATCTCGATATTTTGTACGCGGCTTCGCAGGCGGTTGATGTTCCAACTGCTAGTTACATAGTTTCAGGGGAGATGGCAATGATTGAATCTGCGGCAGCTCAGGGTTCGATTGATCGCGAACGGGCGATACTGGAGGTTCTTGGATCTGTTAAACGGGCTGGCGCATCTGTCATCTGCACTTACTGGGCTATTGAAGCGGCTCAGATGTTGAAGAGGAATCCTGTATGACACCGGAACAATCCATCATAACGTCAGAGTATTGGCATGATCGAGCACTCAGAATAATTCCGGGCGGAGTTAGTTCACCGGTGCGAGCCTTCTCTTCCGTTGGAGGAACTCCCCGTTATTTCGTTGAGGGGCGTGGTTCACGAGTCATTGATGTTGATGGGAATGAATACGTTGATCTCGTTGGCTCTTGGGGCCCGATCATAGTCGGACACGCTCACCCAGAAGTGGTACGGCGCGTAACTGAATCTGTCGCAAAATCTTCGTCTTTTGGCGCTCCTGGTCCAAACGAAGTCCTTCTTGCTGAAGAAATACAGCGACGAGTGTCGGCAGTTGAAAGGGTGCGATTTGTTTCTTCCGGCACTGAGGCTGTCATGACGGCAGTCCGCCTAGCACGAGCGGCAACGAGTAGAAAGATAATCGTGAAATTTGTTGGTTGTTATCACGGTCACGCAGATGCGTTGCTTGTACAAGCAGGGTCGGGCGTCGTAACACTCGGTCTTCCGAATTCACCGGGTGTTACTCCAGGACAGGCGCAAGATACGGTAGTCGTTCCCTATAACGACGTGGATGCAATTACTTCACTATTTGCTCAACGTGGCAATGAAATTGCAGCAGTACTTACCGAGGCGATTCCGGCAAACATGGGGGTTGTTCCTCCGCTACCTGGATTCAATGCACTCCTTAGCAATCTCTGCAAAAAGTACGGCGCGCTCTTTATTCTTGACGAGGTCATGACTGGCTTTCGGGTCTCCTCGGGCGGATTGTGGAATCTCGCTAAAGCCTCTGAATCTTGGACGCCAGATTTATTTACCTTTGGGAAAGTTATTGGTGGTGGATATCCGCTGGCGGCGGTCGCTGGCTGCGCCGAGGTTATGGAGTTGTTGGCCCCGGTTGGCGCTGTATATCAAGCAGGAACCCTTAGCGGTAATCCTGTCGCAACCGCTGCTGGTCTTGCCACTTTGGAACTTTGCAACAAGGAGCTTTATGCAACGCTTGATCGACGAGCCGTCCAGGTCGGAGAAGCTGTTTCAGATGCACTCACGGTGCAAGGCGTCGCCCATAGATTGCAATATGGGGGAAATCTATTTTCCATATTCTTTTCCCCTCATGAGGTTCGTTCGTTTGAAGAGACCCAGCACCAGGATCTGAAGAAGTTCGCGGCATTCTTCCACTCGATGCTCTCGCAAGGAGTCTCACTTCCTCCCTCAGCATACGAAGCCTGGTTTGTCTCTGGAGCCCATACTGATAGAGATATTGAGGTAATTGCCGCTGCTTCTAAAATTGCCGCGGTAGAGGCTGCTCGTACAACTAGCTGAATATTTTTCTTACCTGATCATTCCGAGAGGAAGGGGGGACTCCAGCACCTTTCCGTTGATTTTCTCGAGCAGGTAGGCCATCTTTGCCTCTGACTCCGAGGTATCCTTATCCACTACCACTTCGAGAGCAACTTCATTTTCATAAAGCACTCCCACCCCATCATCGGTGGCATAGATCTGCTTGAAGGTTCCGCTCTCAATCAGATTGTGGGCCATCGGCCGTCGCTGAGCTTCTGAGTCGTAGTGAACCGCATTTCCAAAAGGCAAAAAACCCAGTCCATTTGTTATGGGCGCAAGTTCTGGGCCAAAGGAATCGGTAGGCCCCCCTTGGAACCAACAGAGTGAGCCCGCACTTACTCCGCCGAGGACCACTCCTTTTTCATAAGCCTCTCGAAGTGCAATATCAACTCCGTGCAATTTCCAGAGAGCAAGGAGGTTGGCGACCGATCCGCCGCCAACCCAGATTAGATCGGAATTGAGGATGTGATCTCGCACGGGCGCATTTGGTTGAGTGAATAGTTGAAGATGTGTGACATCGCAATTGAGGTCGCTCATGGCGGCATAGGATTTCGAAAGATATCCGGTGTTATCTCCTGAGGCAGTAAGAATGAAACAGACGCGAGGCCGCTCATTGCCAGTCAACGTAAGCATTCGGAGAAATGTTTTACCCGGCTTAATTACATCCCATCGATCCGTTGGTAAAAATCCTCCACTTGTCGCCATAATTCTTCGGATGGTCATACGCTAGTTTTTCACCTTTATCGAGGTTTTTCCCCACCCAATGAGAAGTACGACAAGTCCTGGCAAGCTGAGGGCGAAAAGGGCTATCACGCTCTGAGCTTACTGCTCCCCTCGGGAGTACGCTCGACGGATGGATTCGAGTGTCGGGCTTACTTCGATAGAAGCGAAGGCCCTGCTTGCACAGTATGGTCCGAATTCGATAGATACCGCCACCCAGAATTCAAAAATCAGGCTTCTCCTCCGACAGTTCAAGAGTCCCATAATTCTCATTCTTTTCGCTGCAACGATTGTCTCGATCTTCGTCGGGGAAATAACCGACGGCGTAATTATTCTGGCAATCATTATTCCAAGCGGGTTGTTGGGCTTCTGGCAGGAAAATCGCGCAGGTAAGACGATGCAGACGCTGATGAGAAGGGTTCAGGTTTACGTTGAAGTTGTCCGGGATGGAGCTGAAATCAAACTTCCCATTATGGAGATCGTGGTCGGTGATCTTGTCCTACTTCGCATTGGCGATTTAGTACCCGCCGATCTTCGTGTTGTGAAGGCGGAAGGCCTCATGGTTGATGAATCTACCTTGACTGGAGAGTCTTTCCCGCGCGAGAAGAGTGTTGGTGATATTGATTCGACTAAGCCTCTGGGGGAGAGAGCAAGTGAACTTTTCTTTGGCACCCATGTGGTGAGCGGTATGGGTCAAGGAGTTGTTGTAAAGTCCGGGAAGAATACAGAATTCGGAGCCCTATCCAGGGAAGTTAACTCTCGTGATGTGACAACGGGATTCGAGCGAGGAATCACTGCCTTCGGCAAATTGCTCCTGTATGCCATGCTCGGACTCTTGTCCGCCTTATTCATCATCAACATCCTCCTTAATCGACCGCTTCTTGATTCATTGCTTTTCTCTCTTGCCTTAGCGGTTGGAATAACTCCGCAACTCTTACCCGTGATTATTTCAGTCTCTCTGGCCACCGGTGCCCGTCGGATGGCGGAGAAGCAAGTTCTTGTAAAGCGACTCGACGCGATCGAGGATTTCGGGATAATGACAGTACTTTGCACTGATAAGACTGGAACCATTACAGCTGGGGTGGTCAATTTGGACGGTGCGTTAGATGTCAACGGTAGTCCAAATGAGGAAGTTCTTCGGCTGGCATACCTCAATGCCAAACTTCAAAGGGGATTTGCCAATCCCCTCGATGCGGCGATTATCGAATCAGTTGGTAATAAATTCGCCGATCTACCCGTTCTCGACGAGGTCCCCTATGATTTTGAACGTCGCAGACTCTCTGTTCTCGTCAAAGACAGTGAACCACGGATTATCACCAAAGGTGCCTTTAAGAGTGTTCTAGACGTATGCTCTCAAGCGCGCAGCGGGAGTGGATTGGTAAATATCATTGGTATGAGCCAGAAATTGGCTGATCAATTTGAGAAACTGAGTGCGAAAGGAAATCGAGTTCTAGCCGTTGCAACTAAGGTACTTCCTGGCGAAACGAAAATTACTTCCTCCAATGAAGCCGAGATGATCTTCGAAGGTCTTCTAGTTTTTCAAGACCCTCCGAAAGTTGACGCCCGCGAGGCAATCCAAGAGTTGGAAAGTCTAGGAATCGAGCTCTATCTCATAACCGGTGACAGTAGGTTGGCTGCAAAGTCAATTGCATTGCAAGTTGGACTCAAGGCAGAAACCGTTCTAACGGGTGTCGATCTCTCTAAGCTGGATGAGAAAGAATTGACTCAGAGAGTAAAGGACTGCCAGGTATTTGCTGAAGTGGATCCCATTCAAAAAGAACGGATAATTCTTGCCTTGCGGTCGGGCGGTGCAACTGTTGGGTATTTCGGTGATGGAATAAATGACGCGGCAGCGCTTCATGCGGCTGATGTGGGGATATCCGTCGACACAGCAGTGGATGTAGCAAAAAATGCTGCATCAATCGTGCTTCTTGATAAGGATCTCCGCGTTATCGCTGAAGGTGTCCGCCTTGGTAGACGTACTTTCGTCAATACAATGAAGTATGTTCGAGTTGGGATTAGTGCTGCCTTTGGAAATGTCGTTTCGATGGCTATTGCAGATGTCTTCTTGCCATTCCTACCACTGCTTCCTACGCAAATTCTACTTCTCAATTTCATGACCGATTTTCCCGCCGTTTCAATCTCCGCGGATTCGGTGGATCCGGAAGCAGTTGAGCAACCTCGAGCGTGGGATATTGAATCTATTCGCAAATTCATGATTCTTTTCGGTTTACTCAGTTCGGCCTTCGACATCGTTACATTTCTGGTTCTCCGTCTGGGTTTTCACGCATCAGTCACGGAATTTCGAAGCGGCTGGTTTGTGGAATCCACGCTCACCGAGCTCACGGTAATGTTGGTTTTAAGGACGAAGCGACCGTTCTGGCGAAGTAGGCCTGGAAAAGGTTTGCTGATATCCAGTGCAATTTTGGCATCTCTAACAATTCTTCTGCCCTTTACGGCCATTGGAAGAGTCATCGGGTTGAGTACTCTTACGGCGCCTATTCTCCTGATTCTTTTCGTACTAATATGCGCTTACATTTCATTGAATGAGTTCGCTAAAAGACATTGGATGCATTAGGTGAAGTATAAATTTATTCCTGTGCATCTCTGGCTTGCCGTCTTCGTCATTGGAGCCGGTTTCCAATGGTGGCGGGGATCAAAGGGTGATTTCGTCATCTTTGGATTGATCGCACTTTTACTTATCCTGTCTCTAATCCGCGAGAGTGAAATTACGTACCTTGGTAATCCTCGCTTTGTGATCGCCGCTTGGTGGCTGGCGTTGAGCACGAGCATTCTTATGATTTCGCAAATTCATAGTGTCGCATCTACGGTGTCTTTGCTCTTGCTCTTGCCTCTTCTTCTCTCCATCATTTGGCGTAAGGAAGTAAGCAAGCACTCGCCTCCGACTGAGCGAAGACGAATCACCTCCCGTCTATGGATTTCGTTGGCTCTTCTACTAAGTTTGAGTGAGATGGGAAATTTTTTTGGGAGCTACAACACAGGTAATGATTTGCAATACCCAACACTGACTGTACTCGTGGATCCCGTCATCTACTCCACTGCTGGCAGAATTGTATTTGTCTTCCTCTGGTCATTGATCGGGGTTGAGTTACTTAAAGGATCGACAGAGAGATGATTTCATCAGTTTTCACTCTCGGCTATTTTCTCGGCGCTATCGGAGCTATCGCTTTATGGATTTTCTCTCGAACCACTCCGGAGAAGGTGGTCCCACTTGGATCCTTACTCCAGAAAATGCTGGAGAGCCGAACCAACCGAGTTGCTCTCATCGGGATTTGGTGGTGGGTCGGCTGGCATTTTTTTGGGCAACCAGGACCTAACTAGCGAGAAAATATGAGTTGCAACTAAGGCCCTTTTAGGTGATTGGTGGTACTTTGACGTCAATTCGTTGGAGGAAATAGATGCATTACTGGGTCTGGCTCGCACTGGCAGGTGGTTTCCTGGTCGTCGAAATTCTCACCATGAGCCTGATATTTCTCTCCTTTGCTCTTGCCGCACTTGTTGGCGCGCTGGCGGCCGCCCTGTGGAGTGATTCTTATCTTCAGTGGGTTGGGTTTGCGGTAGCGGCCGTGCTCTCCCTTGCCGTGATTCGCCCCCTTGTTCGAAAGTATCTTTTTAGAAAATCGAGTGGGACAAGTACCGGATTTGCGGCACTCATTCATGAAGAAGCAACAACGATCACTGAAGTGACAACTGAAACAGGGAGAATTCGACTCCGCAACGAGGTATGGACCGCTCGTTGTGATAGCGGTTCAATTCCAGAAGGTGCTTCTGTAACGGTGGTCCGTATCGACGGAGCGGTGGCGATCGTAACTCCAAAACATTCAAGACTAAGCGCATAGGGAGAGAAGAAATGAGAGTCAACATTTTTCTAGTAGTACTCCTAGTAATTGCCGTGGTAATTGTGGCTAGCGCAATCAAGATTATCCCGCAGGCAAGCGCAGGTATTATTGAACGACTTGGCAAGTATCACCGGACATTGGAACCCGGCCTTAATCTGATATTTCCAGGTATTGATCGTCTACGCCCACTGGTTGACTTACGTGAAAAAGTTGTCTCTTTTCCTCCGCAACCTGTTATTACCGAAGATAACCTCGTCGTAAATATTGATACCGTCATTTATTTTCAAGTAACAAATGCAAAATCTGCGACATATGAGATTGAGAATTACATTCAAGGCATCGAGCAACTCGTGGTGACCACTTTACGTAACTCGGTTGGCGGTTTGGACCTCGAAAAAGCGCTTACTTCTAGAGATCACATCAATGCAATTCTTCGCGGGGTCCTCGATGAGGCGACAAGTAAATGGGGAGTGAGAGTAAATCGCGTGGAGATCAAGGCAATTGAACCGCCTCCAAGCGTGCAGGAGTCCATGGAAAAACAGATGCGTGCAGATCGAGACAAGAGGGCTGCAATTCTCACCGCCGAGGGAGAGAAGCAGAGTCAAATATTAAATGCTGAGGGCGCACGGCAGGCCGATATTTTGCGCGCCGAGGGCGAGGCGCAGGCAGCCGTTATCCGCGCTGAGGGTGAGGCTACGGCGATTGCGAAAGTCTTTAAGGCCATCCACGATGGAGATGCTGACGAAAAGGTACTGGCCTATAAGTACCTTGAACAGCTATCCGTTATTGCCAATGGCAACGCGAGCAAGGTCTGGGTGATCCCTGCAGAGTTATCCGGAACGGCCAGCACTATAGCCCGCGCCTTTAGAGATTCCGGGAATTAGTCTCTTACTTGCTCTTTCGTTTGAGCGTGACTGCGCCGGCGCTGAGAAGTGCCACGAGAAATACTGTGATATAGAGCAGATCTGTACCAATCGATCCCACCCCGCTAATTACAGACTTTGTGGCTTCCACTGCGTAAGTAAGAGGTAGAAAATTGGCGATCCATTGGAAAATGATTGGCATACTTTCACGAGGCGCCAACAGACCGCTTAAAAGAAGCTGAGGGAGCAGTATTGCGGGGAGAAATTGAACAGCCTGGAACTCCGTTTTCGCGAATGAACTGATAAAGAGGCCAATGGCCATTCCAAGTAGAGCATCAAGGATTGCGATGAGAATCAGCATGATTTGCGACCCATTGATTCTTAGTCCAAGCGGGCCAAGTGCAACAGTCGATACAACCACTGCCTGGATAAATGCTGCAATTCCAAATGCCATTGCATATCCGAGAATAAATTCCAGTCTGCTGATGGGTAGAATGAGGAGTCTTTCAAGAGTCCCAGAAGTTCTCTCCCTCAGTGTTGCAACGCTTGTGATGAGAAACATGACAAGCATTGGGAAGACGCCAAGAAGCGAGCCCGCCACGCGCTGAAATACCTGCGGTTGATCTTGATAAACATATTTCAAAATAGTCATCAGCAAACAAGGTGCAAGAATCATCAACGCGATCGTCCGTGGATCGTGGCGTAATTGCGAGAGGATTCGCTGAGCCGTAGCCCATATCCGCCTGATGCTCATAACTTCTCCACCAGGGAGATGAAAACATCTTCCATATCCGCCTTGCCAGTCTGCTCCTTCAAGCCTTGAGGTGTTCCGTTGGCCAGAACTTTCCCATCACGTAAGAGATAGAGCACGTCGCAGCGATCGGCCTCGTCCATTACATGGCTACTGATCAATAACGTTTTGCCTTGATCTGATAATCGATGGAAAAGATCCCAGAGATCTCTACGGAGAACTGGATCAAGTCCAACAGTTGGCTCATCGAGAATAAGCAATTCAGGCTTTCCTAGCAGTGCTGTGGCTAGCGCCAGGCGTGCTCTCTCGCCACCAGAGAGGGATGAGGCAATCTGCTTACGATTCCTTCGCAAATCAACAAGATCCAAAATTTCCTCAACAGAGATTTCAGTATCTCCAAGCAACCGGGCAAAGTAGTGGAGATTTTCAAGACAGGTGAGGTCTGAGTAGATACTTGCGCTCTGAGTGAAGTACCCGATCTTGGTACGCAATTCTTTGGCGCCTGAAGGTCGGTCCAGAACTGTAATCGTTCCAGATTCCGCCTCTTGCACTCCTACGATGCTCCGAAAAATTGTTGTTTTGCCACTCCCACTTGGTCCGAGAAGCCCAGCGACTATTCCCCGCTCAACGCTCATGGTGAGATCTGGAAGAATTATCTTTCCATTACGAACCACTCGCAAATTGGTAATCTGAACGCTCTCATTCACGCCTTTAGATTACTCCCGCGATCCTCTTAATAAAGGTTAAGAGGTTTGGTTATCGTGTTTCTTAAACCCACGCTCCAAGAATTATCCCCATTAAGACGAGATTGAGTACGTCATTTGAAACTTCAAGTGCCCAGACTCTAAATCCTTGACCACCAAAAAGTCGATGCCCCAAGGAAGAAGCCGCGGCAATGAAGATTCCGACGACCAATCCAACAACTCCACCTTTGAAGCCATTTGGATCTTTGAGCATAGTCAGAACCAGCGCCAAACCAAATGCTTGAAAAAATTGGGCGAGAAAAGTTGAACCGAAGATAATTCCCATATTCATGCCGGCACCGGGAACTTCTGTTTCAGAGTGCCCCATGGCCTTTGACCAAGCGGGATAAAAGGTCTTAGGACCAAACCAGATTGCACCACTTGCAATTGCTACAAGCGCACTGACGAGAACTGCGACCCAATGGATATTCGAAAGACTCATATCCAAAGGGTAGGTCATTTAAATGGCAGGAGAGAGGATTTACCGTGGCAATTTTGAGGCGCGCCGATATGGATTGGGCCAGTCAACGTGCACACCTAGTTGCTCTGCGGCGTTCAAGGGCCACCGAGGATTTCGAAGCATTTCTCGAGCCATCATTACCGCATCTGCTTTTCCAGATGCGATGATCTCCTCTGCTTGCTCAATTTCGGTGATCATTCCAACCGCAGAGGTAAGAATTTGAGCCTCTGCCTTGATCGCTTCCGCAAACGGCACTTGGTAACTGGGACCGAAAGGAATCTTTGCGTCATGGACTAGCCCACCGGAGGAGACATCTATGAGATCGACCCCAACTTTCCCTAACTCTTTGGCCAGGGAAATCGATTGCTCTAGGTCCCATCCGCCTTCTATCCAGTCAGTGGCAGAAATGCGAACAAAGAGTGGAACTCCCGTTGGGATTGCAGCGCGCACCTTCTCAGCTACTTCACGAAGGAAGCGGATGCGTCCCTCAAAACCTCCGCCGTATTCGTCAATACGTAGATTGGTGAGCGGAGAAAGGAATTGATGAAAGAGATAACCATGTGCCGCGTGCAACTCAATGAGATCAAAGCCGACCGTGATTGCTCTCTTGGCCGCATTCACAAAAGCCTCGGTAAGTTCAGCGATTTCATATAGAGATAATTCTCGAGGAGTTGGCATTCCATGAAATGCGAGTGGACTTGCCGAGACGGTCTGCCAACCGCCTTCGCTCTCATCCGCAATGAGGTGATCGTCCCAAGGGCGCATCGTCGAAGCTTTACGTCCTGCGTGAGCTAATTGGATTCCAATCGCCCGATTCATGGAATGCGCAAAGTTAACAATTGGTCTGAAAGCCTCCGCATGCCCGTGCGACCAGATACCCGGACATCCAATAGAAATTCTTCCTTCTGGAACGACGCCAGTTGCCTCAACAAATATCAGGCCGGCACCGCCTGTAGCAAATGCCCCTAAATGAATTTGATGCCACTCGCCGACAATTCCGTTATTGGCAGAGTACTGACACATGGGACTGACCCATGATCTATTGGAGATTGTCAGGTCTCTAATCTTTAGATTCTGAAAGAGTGAGGAAGGCATTGTGAATTTCTCCTAAATTTGGGCTATGAACATTTGTTAGTTTATAGCCTCAAGCGAAAGCGAGGACAATGGAGTAACTTTCGGTCATGAATCGAAGTCGTGCCACTATATGGTTGAGAAGAGAGTGAAGTTGCAGCAGGATATCGGCGGCCCGTGAAGAAGCCCGATGCAATAATTTTGGGCGCTGGGATTGTCGGTGCTGCTTGCGCTCTCCAACTGACCAATGCAGGCCTGAGAGTGCTGGTAATTGATCGAGGAGCGATTGCTAGTGGTACTACAGGTTCGGGCGAAGGAAATATCTTGGTCTCGGATAAAGAACCGGGAGCCGAACTCACTCTGGCAATGCGATCGCGAGATGCCTGGTTTGAATTATCCGACGATATTGGTGGGGGATTTGAGTTAGAAGCCAAGGGTGGCCTGGTTGTTGCCCGCACTAGTGAGGACATTCAAGAGTTGAGAGCGTTGGCATCGAGGCAGAAAATTGCTGGGGTTGAGGCCGAAGAGGCCGATGGTGAAGGGTTGCGTCAGTTGGAGCCCTATCTATCAGAGGAAATTTCATTTGGAGTTCACTATTCGGGAGATGCTCAGTGTCAACCGATGTTGGCGACTGCTCAAATTCTTCGTGTAGTCAGAGAACGCGGCGGATCGGTTCTTCCTGAAACGAATGTAACTGGGATATCCATGAAGGATGGGGCGGTCACAGGAGTCGTGACATCCAGCGGAGCCTATTCCTCTGAAATTGTTGTAAACGCTGGAGGAACGTGGGCGGGAGAAATTGCCGCGTTGGCAGGATCATTCATGCCGATTGCACCTCGGAAAGGTTTTATTTTAGTGACAGCGCCATTGCCGCAACTCATTCGCCATAAAGTTTATGACGCGGACTACGTTGCAAATGTTGCCAGTGATGACGTGAGCATTCAGTCAAGCGCCGTAGTTGAAGGCACGAGAAGCGGAACTATTCTCATAGGGGCGAGTAGAGAGCGCGTTGGCTTCGCCTCCAATTTTGATGTCTCTGTGCTTCGACTCCTTGCTGCCCAAGCAATTGCACTCTTCCCAGTGCTCAAGAATGTCCCATTAATGCGCGCCTATTATGGTTTTCGGCCATATGCCCCAGATCATCTACCGGTGATTGGAGAGGACCCAGTTGTTAGAGGGCTCTGGCATGCTGCAGGGCATGAAGGTGCAGGCATTGGTCTCGCTCCTGCAACCGCAGAATTAGTGAGAGCGCAAATTACGGGATCGAAGAGCTTCATGGATGCAGAACTATTTTCCCCTGCGAGATTTTATTTCGATGGCCAACCCCGAATGGACCTCATCTCATGACGCGAGTGAACCCTCCGGGGAAGGCGGTTACTTATTTCTTCGATGGCAAACCCGCAGAAGCATATGTCGGGCAGATTGTCGCTGCGGCCATTCTGCAAAATGGCAATCGGATTCTTCGAACCACAAGAGTCTCCAACAGACCACGTGGGATCTTTTGCGGGATAGGTGTCTGCTTCGATTGCCTCGTCGTTATAGATGGAATTCCAAATCAGCGTGCCTGCCTAGTTGAGATTCGCGAAGGTATGCGGATTGAGACTCAGATTGGCGCCGGTTCGTATCCCGTAGAAGAGAAATTATGATCACGATTATTGGAGGCGGACCCGCAGGCATCGCGGCGGCACTCGCTGCTGCCCGCGGAGGGGAGAGAGTTCGCATTATTGAGGGAACACCTCGACTCGGTGGACAGTATTGGCGCCATCTTCCGGAAGAGGACGAAGAGAGATGGGTTGGCCAAGAGAAGCTGCACGATGATTTCCAGGAGGGATACCAACTCCGCCTTGAGGTACTCAGGCATCCCAATATTGAAATTCTCTTCAATACCCACGTCTGGCACGCTGAAATTGCGAACGATCAGATAACTCTCAATATTGTTCGGGACTCAAACTCAAGTCAACTTTCTACGGAGGCTCTCATTCTTGCAACCGGTGCTTATGATCGCTCTCTTCCATTTCCGGGTTGGGACATCCCCGGCGTCATGACCGCGGGTGCGGCGCAATCCTTATTAAAGGGCTCCTATGTGCACGCGGGAAGGCGGGTGGTGGTTGCCGGGACCGGCCCATTCCTTATGCCTGTCGCCTCCGGTCTTCTCAATGATGGCGTAGCGGTGGTGGGACTATTTGAAGCAAATCGCATATCTCGCTGGATTCCATTCACATATGTCGTCCTTGCCAACTTCTCAAAAGTACTTCTGGCAAGAAAGTACATGCGAGATTTCTCGGTACATAAAGTTAAATTTAAGCGTGGTCACGCAGTCGTGCGGGCAAATGCAGGACCTGATGGAGTATTGCGGTCTGTCACCGTGGCAAAAGTAGATCGAAAGTTCAAAGTGAAAATGGCAACCGAGCGAGAGATTCTCTGTGATGCGCTTGCAATCAGCTGGGGATTTACTCCCGATATGTCAATTGCACATAATTTAGGAATTGAGCAACACCTAGATGTAAATGACGGATCGGTTGTTGTCGTCGTGGATGAATGTCAGCAAACAAGTGTGAATCAAGTCTTCGCCGCAGGCGAAGTGACTGGCATCGGCGGCTCTGAACTTGCAATGACAGAGGGAGAAATTGCAGGGATGACTTCTGCCCGAACTTTGGGGGCAGCGTGGAGCGTCGAAGAGGAGGAGCATTTCAAGGGACTCGTGAAGAAGCGAGCGGCACAGAGAAGATTTGCTCGCGCACTCTCACAAGTTTACGGTGTTCAGGCAAATTGGATGGAGTGGTTGACTCCCGAGACATTGATCTGTCGGTGCGAAGAAGTTTCCATTGCTGATATTCAGAATGCAGTTCATAATCTTGGAGCAACGAATATTCGTTCGACGAAGTTATTTACACGGGTTGGAATGGGATTATGTCAAGGACGGACCTGTTCTCGCTCAGTTATTGAGATTCTGTCGAAGGAATCAGGAGTGAATGCAGAAGTAGAAGATCATTTATCTGCTGCAAAGCGACAAATTGTTCACCCAATTTCCTTAGGGATGATCGCGAATTCATCATCCGTTGAAGATTCCCACCACAACCACTAAATTGACCGACATGAGCGTACTAAGCAAACCTTGGCATGGAATTCTGACCGCAACTGCCACACCCTTTCGCGAGGATAAATCACTCGATTATGAGCGTTATGCAGAGCACATTCGGTGGTTAGCCGCCAATGACACACAAGGCGCGATTACCAACGGCTCACTCGGGGAGTATCAAGTACTTACACCAGAAGAGCGGGCAAAGTTGTTAGAAACCTCCATAGCAGCAGCCCCCAAAGGCTTTCCAATTATTGCAGGGGTGGGCGCCTACGGCGCAACGGAATCGCGACGATGGGCAGAACATGCCGCAGAAGCGGGCGCTGCCGCTCTCATGCTTCTGCCGCCTACTTCGTACCGAGCAAATGACGATGAAGTGGTGGCTCACTACCGTGAAGTGGGGAAAGTCGGGATGCCGATTATTGCCTACAACAATCCTTTTGATACCAAGATTGACGTGACACCAGAGTTAGTGGCAAAGATTGCCGATGCTGTAGAGAATGTTGTAGCGATAAAAGAATTCTCTGGTGATGTTCGTCGCGTTTGGAAGATTCATCATCACGCTCCTCGAATAGATGTCTTGATCGGTGCTGACGACGTCCTCCTCGAACTGGCAACTGGCGGAGTAGTTGGTTGGATTGCAGGTTTTCCCAACGCATTCCCGAAGGAGTGCGCGGCGATTTATAACCTTGCCGTTGCGGGTAAATTCACCGAAGCAGCTCCGGCCTATGCTGCGATGCATAACCTCCTTATGTGGGATAGCCGGAAGGAGTTCATCCAGGCAATCAAAGTTGCGATGGATCTGGTTGGGCGCTACGGCGGTCCAACACGGTTGCCACGACTGCCTCTGCCCGCCGCAGATGAAGCTCAGTGCCGCAAGGACATTGCACAGGTTCTTGAATTCTTCGCCAGCACGAATTCATAGAGCGGCGGCTAGTCTTCAATGAGACCAAGTATCCGCACTGTCACGACGGTGGAATCTCACACCGAAGGCATGCCAACCCGTGTTCTCACAAGCGGTGTGGGTGAAATCCCTGGATCAACCATGTTCGAACGGCGCCAATTTTTTATAGAGAATATGGACGATATTCGCCAGTGGCTTATGTATGAGCCACGCGGGCATAGTGCGATGAGCGGTGCAATTCTTCAGCCGCCAACTCGCGCGGACGCCGATTGGGGCGCTCTTTACATTGAAGTATCAGGATGTTTACCGATGTGCGGCCATGGAACGATCGGGGTTGCAACAGTTCTGGTGGAGAAAGGGCTTGTCGAAGTCGTTGAACCCATGACAACTATCCGTCTTGATACTCCAGCCGGTTTAGTTGTTGTGGATGTGGAGGTGAGTGAAGGAAAGGCGATGAGTGTGACCCTCACTAATGTCCCTTCCTTCTCGCTTGCCCTCGATCAGGTTGTGGAAGTGCACGGGTATGGAAAAATTACCTACGACATGGCATTTGGCGGAAATTTCTACGCAATTATTCCGATCGAGCGGATAAATCTAGATTTCGAACGGTCAAACGGGCAGAAGATTTTGGCTGCAGGGCTTGCCATTTCCGATGCGATCAATAGCCAGAACCGTCCAGTGCATCCAGAGAATCCTGAGATTGCAGTATGTCACCACATAGATTTCATCTCCCCTGGCAAGGCTGGTAAGACGGGAAAATTGCATTGGCGCAATGCGATGGCAATTCATCCAGGTTGGTTCGACCGATCGCCCTGCGGTACTGGTACGAGCGCTCGCTTGGCACAGATGGTCGCACGCGGTGAATTTGCCGAAGGGGATGTATTGGTAAATGAGTCTTGGATTGGCTCTCAATTTCAGGGTCGGGTCGTGGGACGTACATCTGTTGGGGGTTTGCCCGCGATAATACCCACGATTACCGGCCGAGCTTGGGTGATGGGGGAGTCCACGTGGACTCTGGATCCGACAGATCCATTTCCCTCAGGGTTTCTGGTTTAATCTCTTCTAATTATGAATTAACGTAATCCCGTAGCGCTTTCCGCTCTGTATCCAATTCTGAGATGTGTTCTTTAACAACGTCGCCGATGGAAATGATGGAGATAAGGTTCTCATCCTCATCTACCACTGGTATGTGACGGATGCGTCGTTCCGTCATAATTTTCATCAATTCGGCCACAGTTGCATCACTCTTACAGGTTACAACGTCAACCGTCATCAGATCACGAACATGCATTCCAATAAGTTGATCAAGTTTGCCAGGCATTGACCGAACGACATCTCGCTCGGAGACAATGCCTTCAATTCTTCTTCCGTCGGGAGAGACAACCAATGCACCCACTTGGTGCACATTGAGCGCGTTTACTAGGTCGTGAACACTTGCGCTGGGAGAAATGGTTTCGACCCTCTTGCCAGCAATTAATGTACCAATCTTCATCGCGCCTCCCCAAGTAGAACCTATAGGCATAGTGCTCTTTTAAACCTCTACTTTCAAGAGGTATTCGAGTGCTTGGGTCGCGTTCCATCCACCGGGATGGGCTTTAAGGAGTTCGTGTGCCCCGATGAGATCAGATCCCATTGTGACAAGCGGTGGCTCCACATATCCATCGGGTCGAGTCTGCCCTAGCCCGATATTGGCCATGAGGGCGTTGCAGAGACATTTTCTATCGAGGAGTTCCTCCTTCTTTCCACCTTTGCGAATAAAAACGTGCTCTGGTTCGGAGGCGCAGCGATATCCAACAACTCCCGGTGACCTTTCATAGGGAACTCGCAGATATCCGAGGTCGCAGAGCCGAGGGCGTGCTGCGTACAACTCATGATCCGAGAGAGTCTCTGGAAGAGTCGCAACTTTGAAAGGGAACCCTGTCGGTGATCCAAGCGGATCGGTGCGAACAATGAGACCCCCGGAGGCCAGTATTTCAAGTAATTCATGGCGGAGTTCACTTTGAAGTCCCGATTCTTGTGCGAGAGAGAAGATCGTTCCAACTTGGACGCCAGCCGCACCGAGGTCCAATGCTGCCCTCACCAATTCAGGTGTGGAATGCCCGCCAGCCAACCAGAAAGGGAGTCCGACTTTTGCAACTTTGGAAATATCAGCCTCATCGCGAGGTCCGAAAATAGGTTGGCCATCATCATCGAGAACCATGGTTCCTCGTGGAGGGGCGTTATGACCCCCAGCGGTGAAACCTTCAATGACAAATCCATCTGGCCTAGTAATTTCATCTTTGGCTAAATAAGTCGCAAGAACATGTGCCGAGATAATGGCGAGGAATTTGGGTCGGCGCAACGGTGGAAGTTGGAGATCAGTAAAAGTTTTCGGATTAAAGATTTCTTTATAGACGGTTGTTGCCCCGTCTACGTGGACATTGATCGCACCTTCTTGATGACCTGCCAGTTGGTTGAGAAGTTGAGGAATTTCTGAGGGAATACCCGCACCCATTAATACATAGTCGACTCCAGCAAGCATCGCACCATAAGCAGCGCTCGGTGTGGCCATCTGAATCTTTTCCAGGTAATTGATGCCGACAAGACCGTCGTGACCTTCTTTAGCCAACCAGACTTCTACGAAATTGGAAACGACCCAGAGCTCTAGCGCATCTGATGAGGGCCGGAGACTCAATTTTGGAACAGGGATAAAGGGTGCTTTATGACGACCTGCGGGGCGGAAGTACTTCTCTTGAACGCGCATAGCAATCTCGGGAATGGGAAAGGCGGCTAGAGCACGGCGGACATCACCACCGTGGTCTCCTTCTTGGAGACGACGGGCGATAACGGCATCGATAGCCGTCCCTGAGACAACGCCCAACTGACCGTTCTGGGAAACTGCCCGTGCCAGTTGCCAGGAAGAGATGGCAATACCCATTCCGCCCTGGATGATGACAGGCAGTTTCTCATTTTTCACGTGGTCAGCGTATAGGACGCGAGAGCCAGACCAATTGGCCCCGGCTCTCGCGCCTAGATCTGGCGGTTCTTGGTATCCCGTTCCTTCGGAGAGTAAGCAACGAGGAGAGGCCACCATCTCCCCACCACGAAGGTGGGTCATTAATCATTCTTCCCGCGGCATGAAAGGGCTACATCAGAGGCGAGTGGCAGCCCTTAAATAGTATGTTCAGGTTCAAATTGACGATACCCCCAGGGGTATGTAAGAATTGGCTCATTACCAAAGGAGATAACGTGGCAAGTGCACCAGGGAAGGCAATGACTCTCGTTCTGCATGACCCAGATCAGATTAAAGCCATTCATAAGCGGGTAAAACGGGCCCAGGGTCAGATCGTTGGCATCACCCGAATGCTTGAAGAAGGACGGACCTGCGAAGAGATAGTCACCCAGATGTCGGCAGTGAGCAAAGCCATCAATACCGCTGCCATTTCACTTATCTCAGCCAGCCTGATCGAATGTCTGGAAAGTGATCACCCGGATACGGAAGCAATTAGCGCTCGCCTGCAAAAATTATTTTTAACTCTGGCATAAGAATGAGAGCTAATGGGAATGGTGACTTCTTGATGAAGATAATTATTGTTGGAGGAGTAGCTGGTGGAATGTCGGCGGCGACACGTCTTCGTCGTCTGAATGCGGATGCCGAAATCATCGTTCTAGAACGTAGCGGACATGTTTCATACGCGAACTGCGGCCTGCCCTATTTTATTGGGGGCGTGATCGAAGATGAGACTTCTCTATTCCTTCAGACTCCGCATTCCTTGCACGCACGGTTTAGATTGGATGTTCGCGTTTTAAGTGAAGCGGTCAGTATCGACCCAGGGAAGAAATCGCTTGTGGTGAAAGATCTCGTGACAAAGGAGCAATACTCGCTCTCATACGACAAATTGATTTTGAGTCCTGGCGCCGCTGCCTTTGTGCCGAAGATTGCTGGCGCTGAGTATGCTCTCACTCTCAGAACCGTCGAGGATGTTGAACGGATAGTTGCCCAAGTGGAGAGACGACCCCGTCACGCCGTCATAATTGGCGGAGGCTTTATCGGTCTGGAAGTCGCCGAAAACTTGATTCATAAGGGCATTTCAACCTCAATTGTTGAGGCGATGCCCCAGGTGCTAGCACCCCTCGACCCTGAAATGGCCACCCTAGTAGCCGATGAATTGGTCCGCCACGGAGTTCAATTATTTCTTGGTGATGGGGTCTCTTCAATCACTCCTGATTCAGTGACACTCGCATCCGGTGGAGTTCTTCCCAGTGACCTGACGGTAATGGCTATTGGTGTTCGACCGGATGCAGCCCTCGCAAAGAGCGCAGGATTGAAGATTGGACCTCGCGGCGGCATTGATGTCGATGAATTCAACATGACGAGTGATGCAGATATTTACGCAGTAGGGGATGCGGCAGAGAAGCGCGACTCCCTTGATGGAAGTGCGACTCTAGTTCCACTTGCCAATATCGCCAACCGACATGGCCGCGTGGTTGCCGATCACATCAATGGACGTGAAGTGCGATTGGTTCCGACCATCGGTACTGCAATCGTAAAAGTATTTGACCTGGTGATCGCAACTACGGGTTGGAACGAGAAGAAATTGGTTGCGCAGAATCGGGCTTTCCAGGCGATTCACACACATCCTGCCTCCCATGCTGGCTATTACCCGGGTGCAAAGGCGATGTCACTTAAGTTGTTGCTTGATCCAGCCACTGGTGAAATTTTGGGAGCGCAAGGAATCGGCACCGAAGGTGTTGATAAGCGGATTGATATCATCGCCACAGCGATGCGCGGTGGTTTGACCGGGCCGCAATTGGCAGATCTAGAGTTGGCATACGCCCCGCCATTTGGATCGGCAAAGGACCCAGTAAATATGTTGGGATATATTGCAGAGAATTTGCTCTCTGGCCTAGCGAAGAATGTTCAGTGGCACGAAGTTGAAAGCTACAGAGACCACGGATATGAAATGGTTGATGTGCGAACACCTTCCGAGTTCCACCGCGGCTCCGTACCTGGATCAATAAATATTCCGGTGGATTCAATCCGCGAACGACTAGGGGAGATTTCCCATAAAGACCTTGTAGTTATCTGCCAGGTGGGCGTACGTGGCCATACAGCTTCACTTCTACTAAATGAATTGGGATTTAATGCGTTAAATCTCGATGGGGGATATCAAACCTGGAGTCACTCTCCTGCGATGGTCGCAGGCGAGTTAGTTAAATAACCTAAGATCCGAGACCGAGACCGAGAACATAAAGAGGGAAAAGGGAAAAATATATGTGTAGCAGAACGAAATGCAGATCATGCGGTAAACCTACGTGGAGCGGATGCGGCCAACACGTTGAGCAGGCGCTCAGGGGAGTTGCCAAAGATCAGCGCTGCTCATGTGATAAGAACGCAAAGTCGTCGAACACCAATGGAGGATTTTTCTCACGTATCTTTGGAAGTAAGTAATTAATTGTCCACCTCAGCGAGTGGGAGGTGGGCTCAGGCGCTCTCGGGATGGGCAATTCCCAGTGAGATCGCCGAGCAGGCGCCAGAGAACCCATGGATTCACCCGCCAGTACTTTTCCAAGTACCGGAACGGATTGAGAGCACTTTCTCCCA
>JACPZY010000173.1 GCA_016195215.1 Actinomycetota bacterium
GACGGTCCTGCAATGTTCGTACTACGAGGAAGCTGTAGAACAGTAATTTTTCCGTAGTCCGGACCAGGGTCAGAGATGACTGATGCAAATGCTGACAGGTTCTCACGCCCACCGATTGGAACAAAAGGAGTGGTCAGAGAGAACTGGGCTTTGGTTGCGCCTGGCATCTGCAAGGTCAAGTAGTAGGGAGGTTGTGCACTTGCGTTTGCTCCGAAGGTGGAGGGATCACGAGGGACCCTCCAGAAATCCTGTCCTCCGTAAAAAGCACTAGCGGTTTTAACGTGGTACGAACTCAAAATATCGCGCTGCACACGGAAGAGGTCCTCTGGGTAGCGGATGTGGGCGAGAAGTCCCTTGGATATTGCACTCTTTGGTTTAACAATCTTTGGAAAGACTTTGCTCCATGTTTTAAGGACTGGATCTTTCGTATCCCACTGGTAAAGCGTGACGGTTCCGTCATATGCATCCACTGTCGCTTTAACGGAGTTGCGGATGTAGTTGACCGATTCATTGGATTGCGCCGTGATGGATGCAGAGTTGGTGGTGAGAGCATCAGTTGTCGCGTTGGATAGCGTGGTCTTCTTAGAGTACGGATATCCAGCACTTGTCGTGTATCCATCGATGATCCAGAGAATGCGACCGTCAACAATGGCGGGGTAAGGGTCGCCATCGAGGGTGAGCCAAGGGGCGACCTTTGCTACGCGATCGCGCGGGTTACGCTCGTAGAGAATCTTCGAATCGGCATTGATCAGATTCGAAAGAACAATTCGCTGTTCCTGGTACTTGATCGCAAAGACAATGCGATTGATAAGCGATCCCATTGGGACGCCACCCTTGCCTGTATACGTCACGTTTTTCTGGCCATTGGCCGATGAATCATCGGGGTAATCCAACTCAACTGGAGTCGAGGTTTTCGACCCACCAATAATCGAATAGTCAGGAACATTCTCGCCAAAGTAAACGCGCGGCTCAAAGGTGCCAAGTCCCTTAGTTGGCGGGAGATCGCCAACTACGAATGAGGGTTTTCCGTCAGCATCGCGGACGTTTCCGTACGCCGCGACAAATCCAAAACCGTGGGTGTAAACCAGATGGTCGTTAATCCAGTTCCGGCTTGGGTTACCTGCAAGATTGAGTTCGCGAACTGCGACAACTGTATCTCTCTCGACACCGTTAACTGTGTAGCGGTCAATATCAAGTGAGTCCGCAAAGGTGTAATAAGGCTTTATCTGCTGTAACTGGCGGAAAGTTGCTGAGAGTACGTTTGGATCCATCAGACGAATATTGGAAATCGTCGCGGCATCCTTTGATAACTGTCCTGCCGAAGTTGCAATCGTTGCTTGGTAATCCGTGACCTTCACATTGGATAGTCCGTAGGCGGCACGGGTTGAATCGATGTTTTTCTGAATGTACGGCGCTTCCTTAGTAGATTCACTTGGCTTTACCTGAAACTGCTGAATGATTCCAGGGTAAACAGAAGAGATAAGAAGTGAGGAGACGACGAGAAGGGAAACTCCAGCAGCAGGTAGAACCCAGGATCGACGAATAATATTTGCGAAGAAGAGGAGTGAACAGACGACCGCGATTCCCGCGAGAATCGCTTTAGCGGGAAGAACAGCGTTCACATCTGTATAGGTAAGACCTGTGATCAGTTTCCCTTCTTTAAGTGCAAGGTGATAACGATCCAGCCAGTACGCCGCGCCCTTCAGGAGAACAATGATTCCCAACAGAATCGAGAGTTGAACTCGGGCGGTCACAGTGGTCCGGTCTTCGCGAACTTGCAAACGGATGCCACCGTAAAGATAGTGAACAACGCCTGCTGCAATGAGTGAGATGATGACGGTTGAAATCCCCCACTCAAGGAGCGCCTGCCAGAAAGGAAGCCGGAAGGCGAAGAAGGAGATATCCAGCCCAAACTGCGGGTCCTTGACTCCGAATGATGTTGAGTTACGGAAAAGCAGCCACGGAGTCCAGAGTTGTGTGCCGGCAGATCCCGCAAAATAAAAGAGGACAAGGGCAAGGCCACCAGTAATCAGACGACGGATAGGCTCGATCTGACCGCGGTACCGCTCGAGGTTATCGGCCTCGATACTAAGCGGCACATATAAAGGGCGGCGGCGGTAGGCAATCAATATATTGGCGATGATGATGATTGAGGTAATGGTCCCGAAGATAAGAAATAGGAAGGTCTTAGTCGTGAGAGTAATTCTCCACACGCTGGTGAAGTTGACTGATCGGTACCAGAGCCAATCCGCATAAAAACCACTCAGTGAGATCAAGCCCACGAGGGCAACAGCAACAATCGCTGCCGTGATCACTAGAGGTCGGCGGGGACTAGGAAAGTTAGGGCGTTCGGGGCGATTCATTGAACTCATGCGCCAACGCTACCGATTTCGTTGCCAAGTGCAATGTGGGATGGCATTACGAGCATCCTTAAGGACCGATATTGCCTCCTTGAGAGTCGAAACTGAATAAACTTCTATCCCAGGTGGAACACGGGTGACGTCCGTGCAATTCTCGGCTGGGGCGAGAAAGACGGTCGCGCCAGCTCTTTTTGCAGCAACTATTTTCTCGTCAATTCCGCCAATCGCCCCAATAACCCCAGCGCCATCGATTGTTCCGGTACCGGCGACTGTTCGCCCGGCGAGAAAATCTTCAGGGGTAAGTTTTTCAACAATGCCCAATGCGAATACCAGCCCTCCGCTCGGACCCCCAGTCTCCTTGAGGGTAATCGAAACACGGAGGGGGAGACGGTATGTAGTGACCTGCTTACCACTTTTATCCATACTTGCCTGGCTTGGCACCTTGTACCCTAAATAAGTCAGCGCAGCGACGGAGGCAGCTTGCTGAGAATCAACCATCTCCTTCGTATTTGACGCATTAATTTCCCGCGAACTCTTATTGGGCGGGTAGAGAACCTCCCGCGGCATCACAATCGCTTCCCCTTCAATCCACGATCGGAGTACGTCCACCCCAAAGAGCGGGGACGATGGACTCGTCACGTAAATCGTTGTGAGAAGCAACTTTCCAGAACTCTTATATGTCTTGGCATCAGAGATCTTGATAACCGAACCCAGGACATCCTGACCGGCGCCGGGTTGAAGAACGGCATATGGAAGCGGAAGCAACAGACTCGAGAGGAGAAAAATTGCCACGAAATATAGGGCGGTGCGTGGAAGTTGAGAGATATGCATAGTAAAGGGGCCGTGAGCGAACTACTCGTTCGGCTTAGTAATCTCTTTCTCAGGCGCCCTGTGATCTTCAGAACTGTGATCTTCAGAACTGTGATCTTCAGAACTCTCATCGTGAGCTTCAGCGCGAAAAGAACTCTGAAAGCGCTGGAACTGAGAGACGGAGCGCGTGGTTTCGTTCCGGAACCGCTCCTGAAACTTGGTGACCCAGAGGACATACCCCAACGCGCCCAATACTGCGGCTAAGGGAATCAACCACCAGACGAGGGCCGAGAATGCGGGAGACATTCCCTCAGCCTACCGCGCCAGGGAACAAACTGTGGCCCAAGATTGTTATACCGCATGAGCGTAGAGTCTCTACTTAGTAAGGAGTTCGCATGGCGCCGTTTGGTTTCACACCCTCGAATCACGGTGACGATTCTGAGGAAGATAACCCGGCGACCCCTCATGAGAAAACTCCTGCCGACAACGGAGGGAATCCTGATCTTTCTGCGCTATTTGCAATGTTACAAGAACAGATGCAATCGCAATTTGGAGAAGAGATGCCGGCAGATTTAACCAGAGATATACAGGCACAATTTGCAAAATTGGGAATTAATCCAATCGGTTTTCTTGGCGCACTTGAAAAATCTGAATCAGCCCTGCCACTTAGTATTAGTCGTGAGATTGCCAAACAATTTGTCGCCGCGCACGGTTCTACTTTCATAGGAACGAAGGATATTGCCGACTTCACAGGGGCGATGGAGCTAGCAGATCTGTGGTTGAACGACGCAACAGTTTTCCCCGCCAATTCGAGTAAAGGAAATATCTATAGTCGCGCCGACTGGGTCGACGCAACGATGCAAGGTTGGCAGAAAACCGTCGAACCTCTCGCTCATGGATTGGCGAAGGCCATGACTTCAATTGTTGAGAAACAGGAAATGCCGAAAAACTCACTTCCACTTGCACAAGTGGCAGATCTGTTACGTTCATTCATCGGAACAATGATCGCAACACAACTTGGTCAATCTATCGGCGGATTAGCGGCGTCAGTCACTGGCGCGCACGATGTTGGCCTCCCTCTCCTTGAACCAGCGAGACCCGCACTTGTACCCGAAAATATTGCACTTTGGGGTGCAGATATTGGGGTCGAGGCATCCGAGGTAAGAATATTTCACGCACTTCGCGAAGGTGCAGTTGCGCGCCTATTCGACAATAATCCTTGGCTCATTCAGTACATGCGAAGTGCAATCGCTGAATATGGAAAAGGTATCCGGATCGACGTCGAGGCGATGCAACGCCAAGCAGAGGAAGCGATTGATTCCGGTGCAATTGATCCAAACAATCCAGAAACTTTTACGGTTGCACTCAATCAAGGATTGTTCACGCCAGAGGAAAGCCCAGAGCAAGTGGCAGCATTAACAAAATTGGAAACAGCACTCGCACTCATCGACGGTTGGGCAGATGATGTAACAACACTTGCTGCAGCTGATCGACTTCCTTCGCTCAATGCCCTTCGCGAAACTCTCAGACGCCGTCGTGCCACATCATCACCGGCGCAACAACTCTTTGCTTCATTGTTCGGATTGGAAGTTTCACCGCGGATGTCACGCGAATCAAGTGCCTTCTGGACTCAGATCCGCTCACTTCGTGACATAAATGTCCGCGATCACATCTGGAGTGGAATTTTGCCCACTCACGATGAGCTCACGAATGCCGAAGGTTATTTGAGGAGCATCAAAGTGCCTGACGATCTCTCCGGCCTTACCGACTAAGCTGATGTGACCCGCCCTCCTCTGAGGTCTCGCAACTCTCTCCAAAGAATGTAACAAACGGATAACTTTGCATGTATAACGATTCGGTAACTCTCGACCGCTCCGGAGTCGCGGTGGGTTTCCTGTCGCCCCAAATGAAAAGCGAAGTCCTCGGGCGCTCGATTCCATATCTGCCTTCCCCTTGCAGATAGAGAACGGTTATCCGAGGACTTCGTATGCGCAACGTACGTGACATTTCCCAGAGAATCAACTGAGAAACCGAAAAAAGAGCAATAAAATGTTGAATCGGCACTTAACTTTGGTTTCGAAGAAGATTTTGACCTCTATGTATTGACAAACTCCTGAAGTACCTCGCTCTAAAATACCTCCCTTGTAATTTGCCGTTGTAATTCGACCGTGCAGGTGGACCGTGCAGGTGGATTGAGCAAGGTGAGGATATGTCGCAGACGAGCCTTGCGAGGAAATGAGTTCGGCATCCGATACCTTTCTAACCATGCAGCACTCTGGGCACAATTTCACCTCCGATCGGAACTCTTCAGAGCAGGACTCCCTTCAGCTGGACTCTCCGCATCTGAACTCTGATCTGCGAATTGAGAGTGAATTTCCGGAGCAGCCGCTCGCCCAGGAACTCCCGGGCATTGATAAGGGCGAAATCATTGTTATCCGATCGACTCGGCGGAAACGAAATATTGCCGCCTACCGGCAAGGCGGTCAGATCGTGGTCTCGATACCGGCCCGATTGAGCAAGGCAGATGAACGGATGGTTGTCCCAGAGATGGTCGCCAAAATCCGAGCTCAGGAGGGAAGGCAGGTCATCAGTGACTCTGCACTGGCCAGGAGGGTAATAGAGCTCCTCGACCAGTGGGCCCCTGAGATCAGCGAGCGGCCCTTCTCAGTCACGTGGCGAGAGAGTATGAAGGAGAGATGGGGATCCTGCACCAACATGGATGGCACAATCCGTATCTCAGCCCGCCTCCAGCGCTTTCCTGAGTATGTGCGCGATTACGTCCTCTTCCATGAGGGGATCCATCTGCGCTACGGCGACCACGGGACTCAGTTCCAGGCGATCATTGCCCGTTTCCCCCAGGGCGAAGCGGCCCAGTCCTATCTCGACGGCTACGAGGCGGCCGAGATCGCGCTTGTACCTCCCTCCCCCCGCGTCCCCCATTAACCGCCGTCCTCCTTCAAAAAAATCCTATTTTGCGCTCAGATTCCGCCCGTTCACGCTCACGCAGGGGTATCGTGACCGTTGCACGCTCGCTTATGAGTCGGGAAGCTCTCCCACAAACCGCTTGCGTCGATTGGAGGAGAACATGACAGAACCAGAGACATACACGGGTGACGCTTACTGCGTTAAGTGCAAGGAGAAGCGTGACTTTACGGGAACCGTAAAAGTCTCAGACTCTGGTCGTCGCATGGCGCAGGGCATCTGCTCGGTCTGTGGCACCAAACTCAACCGCATTCTTGGCAAGGCGCAATAAGCCCAGCCCTTTTATCTCGGCTACGTAAAAGAACCGCGTGAAGCGGTCACGTAAATGTTGAGAGGACTGGCGCTCTGATACAGAGCGCCAGTTTTTTTATGCCTTTTTACCCTGATCTTCTCTGACTTCTTCCTCGCCACTTATCCCTATGTAACTGCAATCTGACTTCACGCTCACCCTTTTACCCCTCTTCCACATGATTCAGGATCAACTTCTTCTCCTTACCTCATTCTGCGTCAGCGTTCTACCTACTCAAAGTGAGAGGAGAAGAGATGAATAAGTTAAGGAATGAAAGTACAGAACAGGGTAAGAGAGATTCAAATGATGAGGCAGATCTTAGAAAGATGCGGCCTCGCCTCAAAGTTGGGACGCTTCTCCTTGCCCAAGAGGAGTTCACTTACGTAGGCCGGATGGACAAGGGCCTGGCAATCTCCTGCGCTGCACGAGACGCGCTCAATTTCCTTAACGGTGAACAGAGTTGTGAAGAGTTGAGCCTGAATCTTGGTACTCCCCTCGCTGAGCTCGCAGTTCTCGTAAGAGAGCTCGATGACGGAGGACTACTTGATACAGAGGCCACTACGATCAGAGTGCACGCGCGTTTTCATTCACCCAATGCTCATAGGGCATCGCATGCTGGCGATGACAGTAACGATGCGGCCTTCCAGCAACTAAGAACCAGACTCGCCCCCGAACTCACTTCGGCAACATGGCTCTCCAACGTCAGGGATGGCGGAGTCTCAATCGTTAACGCGAGGCGAAATTGGCAGATTGATATTTATGGTGACTCACGAATCGCAACCCTTCTCTATGGAATTTTCCTCTCGAGTGGAATCACCCAGACTCGACTTCATTCTCCCCAGGAGAATAAATCGATTGCCGAACTTGATCTCTGCGCCGGCTTTCTCCGCGCGAGCGATATCGGACTCTCGTATAAAACCAGAACAGAGGAGTTGGCACGGGAGCTCTCACTCTTTCCAGTTGCTCCTCACGCTTCTGGAAATTCCGGATTTCTCGAAAACTCGAACGGAAATTCAAATGAGACGGGGGCGGAGAGAATCTCGATTGTCGTGGGGACTCCCCCTTCAGATCAACTTCAAAAATGGATGAGCGAAGGTCTGACCCACATCTTGATTGATAGTCCCGATGGTGCATCTGTGACGGTTGGACCCCTAGTAATTCCAGGTCAGACACCGTGTACGAGATGCGTCTCAATCGCCAACGAAGATCTCAACAATCTCTGGCGAGATATTGCCTGGAAGAAGCAGGCAAGTCCTCCATCTGACGTCCCAGTTGCGGTAGCCCACTTTGTAGCGGGATTCGTTGCCCTCGAACTACTTCGATACTGTGACGAGGGTAGAACGGAGATGCGGGGCAGATCGACACGTATCAAATTTCACGATCCGGCAGCACATGAGAGCAGGCTCTACGCACGCCACCCGGCCTGCGGATGCACGTGGTAGAGCCTTAGGCGGCGTCCGACTCGGCCTCATCACCCAGTGTTACCTCACCCAATGCTGCTTCGTTCTGCCCTACCTCGTTCTGCGCCGCAGGAATAAGACGTGGCCTACCCACAGTTCGTTTCCGTGCAATAACTTTCCCGTTCTCAAATAACTCTCCACCCCAAATTCCGCAGGGCTCTTCGCGGGAGAGCGCTGCCTGCAAGCATTGCGAACGAACCGGGCAGGCTCCACAGAGAGACTTAGCCAGTTCTATCTCCTCACTACTCTCGGCGAAGAAGAGCTCGGGGTCAGAGTTGTGGCAGGGCAGAGTGAAGGCAATGTCAGAGCCCTCCTCACCTCATCTCTACTGGATTCCCAGTTGTCTTCTCTCTCGATCTCGTCGTTTCTCGTCTCGTTCATTCTTTGGGGAAAAGAAAAAGGGCCCGAATCCTTTATGGATTCGTGGCCCTTGGGGTTCTATTCGGTTTATCCGTTTGAACTCCAAGTGGCCTTCTGGCTAAATGCGGGGTACCAAGCTGTGCGCTTTGTGGCACCGTTGGCGGTAGCGGTGGCGGCGTGATTTCCTGCAGCCGAAAGCGCTACAGTGAAATGTGTTGAAAACAACTGCATTTTGCGCTTCCCTTCCACAAGTTCTATCACGGTGGTCGAAGAATTTCTGCTACCGATCTAGATTTCTTGATCACTCCGATCAAGCCGTACTGAAGAATAAGGCACTGCGTGCGTTTGAGGCAAATTAATTATTTACGGGCCAGCTACTTTCTCAATGAGCCCAGCCTCCCGTAGAAAACGACTGGGAGTGGACCGGTAACTCAGATTGAGATGCCGCTTAGCCCGCGTAATACCCACATAAAAAAGGCGACGCTCCTCCTCCACCGCATTCTCATTCGTCGGTAGAATGCCTTCGTTCACGCCGACCAGAAAGACATGCTCCCACTCAAGGCCTGTCGCCGCATGCAATGTGGCGAGAGTGGTCACCGGCATGACGGGCGGATTGTTCTGTTCGGCCCTCTCTTCGATTTCGCGCAGGTACGAACGGAGCGACTTGGGCGTGAAAGCCGAATCGGCATCGAGTTCGCGTGCCAAGTGAAGG
>JACPZY010000153.1 GCA_016195215.1 Actinomycetota bacterium
GCTCATATCGAGAACTTCCTCTCCGTCTTTTCGAATTTGGAACTGTTTACCGTTATGAGAAATCGGGAGTTCTGCAAGGGATTACTCGAGCACGTGGATTTACTCAGGACGATGCGCATATTTATTGCACTGTGGATCAGATGCCGGATGAACTCGATCGCCTTCTGACTTTCGTTCTCAATCTTTTGAGAGATTACGGCTTAAGTGATTTCTACCTGGAGCTTTCGACTCGAAATTCTGAGAAGTCTGTTGGCGAAGATTCTGAATGGGAACGTGCAACCGAATCTCTTCGCCAATCTGCAGTGCGCCAGAATCTGGATTTGGTTCTTGACGAGGGTGGGGCGGCCTTTTACGGACCAAAGGTCTCCGTGCAAGCACGGGACGCAATTGGGCGAAGTTGGCAGATGTCGACCATTCAAGTGGATTTCCAACTCCCTAATCGTTTTGATCTTGAATACGTTGCCTCGGATGGTTCGCGTCAACGGCCTGTCATGATCCATCGTGCGCTTCTCGGCTCCATTGAACGGTTCTTCGGTGTTCTCACCGAGCACTATGCGGGCGCCTTCCCGCCATGGCTGGCTCCCGTTCAAGTTATGGCTATACCCGTTGCGGCGACGTACGAACCGTATTTAATGGATCTCGTCACTCAATTAAGAGAACGGGGAATTCGCGCGGAAATCGATGCTTCGGACGATCGGATGCAGAAGAAGGTGCGCAATGCCCAACTTGCGAAGATCCCATACATGATCATCGCGGGCGAGGAGGACCAGCAAGTTGGTGCCGTCTCTTTCCGCTACCGCAACGGTCAACAGCGCAATGGAGTTCCGATTTCTGAGGCGATCCAGGAGATTGAAACTGCGATTCGAGAGCGCCGACAGGTCTGATATGGCAGAGATATATGGCGGAGCAGGAATGCCGGACGCATGGCAGCGCTTATGGGCTCCGCACCGTATGGAGTACCTTCGTGGAGAGAATCGCCCGCTTGCCACGAACGATGTCGAATGCCCTTTCTGCAGGCTTCCAGCGTTAAGCGATGAAGATGGGCTAATAGTCACCCGCGGAAAAACTGCATACGTGGTTATGAATTTATATCCCTACAACGCAGGGCATCTTCTTGTTTGCGTATTCAGACACGTTGCAGATCTCACCGACCTGACTGACGAGGAACGGAATGAAATCTCCTCTCTTACTGCACACGCAATGCGTACCTTGCGAAAAGTCTCTAACGCTGCCGGGTTCAATATTGGAATGAATCAAGGTGAAGCATCTGGCGCAGGAGTCGCGGAGCACATTCACCAACACGTCGTCCCACGTTGGGGAGGGGATGCAAATTTCATGCCGATAATTGGGGGAGTTAAGGTGCTTCCCCAATTGCTCTCACAGACTCGGGCAGATTTAGCGGCTGCTTGGTAGCTATTGCTCCAACTTCGCGATATAACTTTTAACAATATCTATTCCAATTCCCTTTTCAATCCATATCGGAATTGCCGGGAACATCATTCCTGCGGCAAACCCGTCCTCACCCATTACATCTATGGCAGCCAGATATTCGCTTCGAAATTCTGAAACCAGAGTTTTATGCTCTGGATCGCTCTCAGAAATTGTGGGAGGAATCGTCGAATAGTCCCGAATTTTTAGATCTGAGAGTGAGATAAGCGCGCAGGGATCTCCTTGGTCATCGTGAAGTACTAAATATGGCGTGACGGTCAGATCGAAGACTCGGTTGGCAAGCAGGACCGCATCGTCAAAATCAGCCTCCTGGTTTTCAATTCCTGTCACTAGAACCATTCTCGGCGGCATTGATTCATTAAGGGTTTCCCAGTTCGAAATCGTCTTGGCATCGATACCGAGTGAGGGATTGATGAGAAAGAGAGCAAGGTCGCACTCCTCGGCGGCTTTCTCCAGGACTTCTCCGCCAAAAACTGGAGCAACCTCCTCAGGATTGGCGCTCGGATCTCCGAAGAGATGGATTCTCAGGCTCGGATGAAGGGAGTTTGGATTCAAACTAGGTGTGGACACAAGGTCAGCCTACGATGGTGGGGATGATTAGCGACATAGTGAAGCCGGCGGTGACTCGAGTCATCACCCCCGCGGCCAAGGGACTTCTCCGACTGGGATTGACACCGAACATAGTGACGATTCTTGGGTCTAGCGGAGTAGTCGTTTCCTCCTTCTACTTTTACGTAGATTCACGTTTCTTTCTCGGATCCCTCGTGGTCAGCGTTTTCGCTCTCAGTGACCTTTTCGATGGCACGATGGCTCGGATTTCCGAAGCAGGCTCTAGTCCGTGGGGCGGCTTCTTGGACTCCACCCTCGATCGGATTACAGACTCATCCATCATCATTGCCCTACTGATTGGACTCAACAAAACCCAGGATCGATTGATTCCAGTTGTTCTTGTCGCACTCGTAACAGGAATGCTCGTTCCCTACATCCGCGCTAAGGCGGAATCCCTTGATATCGAATGTAGCGGGGGACTGGCCGAACGGACTGAGCGTTTAACCATCGCTCTACTATTTACTGGACTTCACGGCCTTCAAGTTCCCTATTCACTTGCAATAGGGATGTGGCTACTGGCAATTCTTGGCACGGTCACGGTAATCCAGCGAATCTTAATAGTTCGCAGTGCCGCGGCAAATCTATGAAGAACGCTGTTGAGGTCATAGCTGCTGGGATCTATTTGCTGGCATGGCGGATTGTCAGATGGCTCCCCGAAAGAATGGCCTATTCAACTTTCTATTTTCTTGGAAAAGTTATCATCAAACGGGATGGGAAAAGCGTTAATAGACTCCGCTCAAATCTTGCGCGCGTCAAACCTGAGCTCAATGATTCAGAGATGGATAAATTGCTCGCAAATTCCATGAACTCATATTTGCGCTATTGGTGTGACACTTTCCGTTTTCCCGATTGGTCAGATGAAAAGATAATGGGAACGGTGGAAGTGGTCAATGAGGAACTTCTCATGAGCGCAATTGCGGCGGGTACTGGCGTTATTGTTGCCCTTCCACATGCTGGTAATTGGGATCATGCCGGTGCTTATTTTTGTAGCAAGGGAGTCAAACTAGTAACAGTTGCTGAAAGATTGAAACCCGACATTCTCTTTCGAAAATTTCTGGCATACCGCGAGGCGATGGGCATGGAAGTCTTGCCTTTGGATTCCCGATCCATCGCGACTCTCGCAAAACGCCTTCGAGAGGGAGGGTTGGTGGCGCTTGTCGCCGACAGAGACCTCTCTAAAACGGGAGTCACAGTCGATTTCTTCGGGGGGCTAGCGCGTATGCCTGCAGGTCCTGCCGTCCTTTCTGTCAATACAGAAGCACCTTTGCTTACTGCCTTCGTTTCCTATACAAGCACTGGTATCCACATAGATTTTCGCTCGATACTCACTGATTCCTCTGGTTCGCAACAGGAGAGAGTGCAAGAAATAGTCCAACAATGTGCCAATAATTTCGCGGACGGAATAGGCAAACATCCGGAGGATTGGCATATGTTGCAGAGAATTTGGATCGATGGAGATTTCGAGGAACGTAAAGATGTCTAGTCCCAAGACCCTACGCATTGGAATTGTCTGTCCGTACGGTTGGGATGCACCTGGCGGAGTTCAGGCACATATCCGTGATTTGGCGGAATATCTCATCACTCAGGGGCATTCGGTTTCCGTCTTAACTCCGGCTGCCGATGAGGATTCGCTACCTTCCTATGTGGTGAGCGCAGGCAAACCAATCGCCATTCCTTACAACGGGGCCGTTGCTCGGGTGCTTTTTGGCCCAATCGCATTTGCTCGAGTTCGGCAATGGATCTTTCAAGGAAATTTCGATCTGCTCCATCTTCACGAGCCAGCGATTCCTTCCCTCTCCTTACTCGCGTGTTGGGCGGCTGAAGGTCCGATGGTCGGGACATTTCATGCGGCTTCTAAGAAGCAACGAGCTACTTTTGCGATTGGACCAATTCTCGAACCAGTTATTGAGAAACTTTCAGCGCGCATCGCCGTAAGTGAGGAGGCACGTCTCACACTTACCGCGCATCTTGACACGGATGCCATCGTGATTCCGAACGGTATTTACGGGAAGAGATTCACGGCCGGAACGGCACAAGATAAATGGTCGGGAAAGACACTTGGGTTTATCGGACGTTTCGAAGAACCTCGTAAGGGATTGTCGATTCTCCTTGAAGCACTCCCACTTGTCACTGGGTTTATCCCAGATATCCGCGTCTTGGTAGCTGGTCCGGGAGATGGCGAGGAGTTTATTGAGAAAGTTGATCCTCAATTGCGGAATAGAGTCACATTTCTGGGACGTTTGAGCGAGGAAGAGAAGATTGATTTCCTTAGTTCGGTATCTCTGTATGTGGCCCCTAATACTGGTGGAGAGTCCTTTGGCATAATTCTTGCCGAGGCAATGGCTTCCGGTGCTTGTGTTGTCGCCAGCGACATTCCCGCCTTTACGGCGATGTTGGGAGAAGGGAAATTTGGTTCTATTTTTCCTTCGGGGGATTCAGCAGCGCTGGCACGAATGATTATTAATCTCCTGCGTGACGACGAAAGACGCGCTTTCCTTGCCGCAGCAGGGCAGAATAACGCTAAGAGATTTGATTGGGACACGGTGGCCAAAGAGATTTTCTCAGTCTATGAGATGGCGATGGTCGGACGAGATGGCGTCCATTTAGCATCTGAGACCCGTAGTTGGAGTAGGTTGCTAAACCGCGAAGGGGAGACTGGATGAAGAGTGCTTTATTAGTAGTTCTCTTCGTATTTCTATTTCTCTGGTACCTCAACTTCTCGGCTACTCGCCTAGATCGGTTACACCATCGAGTAGAAACAAGTTGGGCAAATTTAGATGGTTTACTTCAAAGACGGGCCGCAATTGCCCTGGAATTAGCGCGGAGCGAACTTGCCGACCCAGCGTCCTCCCTTCTGCTAACTGATGCCGCATACCAAGCACGTGAGGCACCGATTGCCATGAGATCGCAGGCCGAGAGTGGCCTTTCTAGCGCCCTTCGCCACCTCCGAGTAGACATGGAAGCTGTCGCGAAACCCGCCGAGAGATCTCTTCTAACCGAACTTTCAGAATTAACTGGCAAGATTCAGGTTGCAATCGCGCTTCATGTCGATTCCGTCAACAGCACAAGGGTGGTGCGGCAGAAATTGATATTTAAAATATTCCGGCTGGCGGGACGAGCGCCTCTGCCCGTGACGTATGAATTTGAAGATGATGTACTATAAAAAATCTATCACCGTCGTCCTCATTGCAGTTGCAGCTATTGCCCTCTCGACCAGTTGTGGCGCTGTCGCCCAGAAAATTGGTTTATCCAAACCTTCCAAGAAAGTGGTGGTGCCCACCTACAACTCGATTAGCGGACGCGAGGGAACCGACGGGCCAGTCCTGGTCGTGAAGATCGACGACACCACTCAAGCGCATCCTCAGATCGGGCTGGATCAGGCAGACCTTGTCTATATCGAACAGGTCGAAGGTGGACTTACCAGGCTTGCGGCCGTTTTCTCTTCCGTAATTCCAGCGCAAATTGGCCCGGTCCGAAGTGCGCGTATCACTGATATTGAATTGCTAGCGCAGTATGGGCATATTGCTTTTGCGTATAGCGGTGCCCAATCTAAATTGCTACCCGTTATACGTGCCGCCAATCTGCAAGATCTGGGTGCTCAAAGAGAGTCCCCAACAATCTATGTACGCGATGCAGCCAGGTATGCACCCGTCAATTTGATTCTCCGCGCTGATTTACTGATGTCGCAATTACAAGAGCAAGGGGTCTCCATCGAAAGGTCGAAAAATATGGGTTGGAGTTTTGGAGCCGCACCAATCGGCGGCCAGCGGATCACCTCTGTTACGTTGAAATGGCCTGCCAACAGTTATAGCGCTTCTTGGTCATCGGCAGAGTCGCGTTGGCTCCTTTTTCGTGCAGGTACTCCAGATCTCGCATCCGACGGTAAGCAACTGGGACCAACGACATTTGTGATTCAACTGATTTCGATCACTGATTCTCAGTATCGCGATAAATTTGGAGGGGTTACCCCGTTCTCCGCCACCGTGGGTCAGGGAGATGGCTTTATCTTGCGCGATGGTTATGCATATGCGGCGAAATGGAATAGGGCAAGCGCAACTTCGGGCACGACGTGGACGCAAATCGATGGATCTCCGCTCCCTTTTGCGCCTGGACAGGTCTGGGTTGCCTTAACCAATAACGCGCCCGTCTTTACCTCTCCTACGCCAGCCGCGTCTGCAAGCCCGACTCCGACAAAGTAGGATTAGTTCTTCAAAGAGGTGAGGGAGCGTTCATGTCGGAAGCAGTAGGTACGGGTCGAGTCAAGCGCGGTATGGCAGAGATGCTTAAGGGCGGCGTGATCATGGATGTCGTTGATGCAACTCAGGCAAAAATTGCAGAGGATGCAGGTGCTGTTGCGGTGATGGCACTTGAACGTGTACCCGCAGATATCCGTGCTCAAGGTGGAGTGGCTCGCATGTCCGATCCTGACATGATCGAAAAAATTAAAGCGGCAGTTTCCATTCCTGTAATGGCGAAGACTCGAATCGGACATTTCGCAGAAGCGCAGATTCTTCAGAATCTTGGAGTTGATTACATTGATGAGTCAGAAGTCTTAACCCCTGCAGATTACGAAAATCACATTAACAAATGGGATTTCACTGTTCCCTTCGTCTGCGGTGCGACTAATTTAGGCGAAGCGCTCCGTCGCATCAATGAAGGTGCCGCAATGATTCGCTCCAAAGGCGAAGCTGGAACTGGTGATGTATCAAATGCCGTAACGCACATGCGCCAAATTTGGGCCGAGATTCGCCGACTCTCCTCCATGCGAGAGGACGAACTTTATGTTGCCGCCAAGGAGTTGCAGGCGCCGTATGAGTTAGTGAAAGAGGTTGCACAATCCGGCAAACTTCCGGTGGTTATGTTTTCTGCCGGTGGAATTGCAACACCGGCGGATGCAGCCCTTATGATGCAGTTGGGCGCAGATGGAGTCTTTATCGGCTCGGGAATTTTCAAATCTGGCGATCCGGCCAATCGTGCGGTTGCTTGCGTCAAAGCCACCACTTTCTTCGATGACGCAAAAGTTGTTACAGATGCCTCTCGTGGATTGGGTGACGCCATGGTCGGTATCAATGTCGCGGATATTCCAGCTCCTCATCGGCTTGCAGATCGTGGATGGTAATTTAAATAAACTATGAAGGTCGGCGTACTCGCACTCCAAGGTGATGTGCGTGAGCATATTTACGCTCTTCAAACTTGCGGTACCGAGCCGATAACTGTTAGACGGGTTGACGAACTCAACTCGATTGATGCATTGGTCATTCCTGGTGGCGAATCAACCACAATGGCCCTTCTTGCCGAGACTTTCGGTCTTTTTAAGCCCATTCAAAAACGTATCGAATCAAGACTACCCGTTTATGGATCTTGCGCAGGAATGATTCTTCTGGCAAATCGTGTGTTGGATGCCACGGAGGATCAACGTACATTTGGCGGTCTTGATATCACCGTCCGTCGGAACGCTTTTGGTCGTCAGGTTGACTCCTTTGAATCGGATCTGGAATTTCAAGGATTGCGGGCCTCCATGCGTGCAGTTTTTATTCGCGCACCATGGGTGGAAGAGGTTGGACCTGAGGTTGAAGTTCTTGCCGCAGTGAATTTTCACGGAACCGATCATCCAGTTGCTGTCCGCCAAGGAAACCTTCTTGCCACCTCTTTCCACCCCGAATTGACGCAGGATTACCGAATTCATCGCTATTTCCTAGAAGAGGTGTGCAGGGTCGGCAGTAGAATCGGATAAAGTCTGCTCATCTATTTTTCTTAACTTATATGGGGTGTTATATGTCCGGCCATTCCAAATGGGCGACGACCAAGCATAAGAAAGCGATCCTCGATTCTCGGCGTGCCAAGTCATTTACAAAATTTATCAAAGCAATCGAAGTTGCCGCGCGAGCGGGCGGACCAGACCTTGCAGGCAATCCAACGCTTTATGACGCAGTCCAAAAGGCTAAGAAGAACTCGATGCCTGCCGATAATATAGATCGGGCAATCAAGCGTGGAGCAGGACTTGAGGCTGGAGTCGCCGATTGGCAGACGATTATGTACGAAGGGTACGGTCCTGGTGGGGTCGCGATCCTGATTGAGTGTTTGACAGATAATCGAAACCGCGCGGCGTCTGAAGTGCGGGTAGCAGTAACTCGCAACGGTGGAACTATGGGAGATCCAGGCTCGGTCTCTTACCTCTTCAGCCGTAAGGGTGTTGTAATTGTAAAGAAGATTGTGGGAGTGACAGAGGACAAGATTCTGGATGCCGTTCTCGAAGCCGGTGCGCAAGAGGTGAATGACCTTGGCGAATCCTTCGAGGTCGTCTGCGAAGCTACAGATTTAGTTGCCGTCCGATCTGCCTTGCAGAGCGTTGGCATCGACTATGAATCTGCAGAAACTTCCTTCTTGCCATCCATGTCCATTCCGCTCGATGGCGAACAAGCAGGCAAGGTTTTTCAACTCATTGATGCCATTGAGGAACTCGACGATGTTCAGAACGTGTATGGCAATTTCGATATCTCAGACGAAGTGATGGCGAGCCTGGATTAATTAACTCCTTTGGCAATCTAGGCTAGCGGCGTGAGTCTATTTGGAGAGAAGTAATGCGCGTCCTTGGAGTCGATCCGGGTCTGACGCGCTGTGGAATCGGCGTCATCGAGGGCGAAGTGGGTTCGACTCTATCGCTCGTCGGCGTCGGGCTTATCCAGACCTCGTCAGTTCTGCCTCTTGAGCAACGCCTTCTCCAACTGGAAGAGCAACTCCAGCAGTGGGTGAATGAGTATCGGCCAGATGTGATTGCGGTCGAACGAGTCTTTTCTCAGCTTAATGTGCGCACCGTCATGGGGACGGGGCAAGCCTCAGGGATTGCGCTCCTCGTCGCCGCAAAATCGAGGATTCACGTGGTTATGCATACGCCTAGCGAAGTTAAGGCTGCGGTCACAGGTACTGGACGAGCCAACAAAGCTCAGGTTGCGGAGATGGTCAAACGTCTGTTGCGATTGGAAGCAATTCCAAAACCAGTGGACAGTACCGATGCATTAGCTCTTGCGATCTGTCATCTTTGGCGAGGCAGAGGCAACGATCGAATTGCTCAAGCACTGGTCGAAGAGCAGATGCGATTGAAAGCGCTCCGATCTTCATGATCGCTTCATTATTCGGACGCGTCCGATCGCTGCAGGCCGATCGTGCTCTCATTGAGGTTGGAGGAGTCGGTCTCTCCGTCAACATCACCGCTGCGACCAGTGCTCGCCTTACGATCGGCAACGATGTCCAATTCTTCACTTCATTGGTTGTACGTGAAGATTCACTCACTCTCTATGGTTTTCTAGATGAGTCATCCCGCATACTTTTTGATCTGGTTCAGACCGTCTCGGGAATTGGACCCAGGGTCGCTCTCTCAATTCTCGGCGTGATGACTCCTGAAGATTTAGGCACTGCCATTGCTCAGGAAAATGTAAAGGCAATAGAGCGAGTCCCAGGAATTGGACGCAAGGGTGCCCAGAGGCTCATCCTTGAGCTGAAGGGGAAGATTTCTCCGCATTCTGCCGGGCCACACCTCGGGCATGTACCTGCCTGGCGAGAGCAGTTGACGAGCGGCCTTAACTCTTTGGGATTCTCCGCCAAAGAAGCTGATTCGGCCGTTTCGCATCTTCTTGTTCTGATGCAGACGGATGGCGAGGATCCCGCTTCAGTTGAAATTGGCGAACTCTTAAAGCGAGCACTTCAAAGTGGAGTCAATCGATGATTCAACGTATGGGCGCGAGGTGCTGAGGCTGTGAAGGAAGAATTTGAGGACCAACGCTTGGTTGCATCAGGCATCAAGCGCGAGGAATCTGCGGCTGAAAATGCCCTTCGGCCCAAATCACTCTCTGAGTTCATCGGGCAGGAACGAGTACGCCAACAGATCGACGTTCTACTCACTGCCGCACGGCGTCGAAAATCACCCTCCGATCACATTCTCCTCTCCGGTCCACCAGGTCTTGGTAAAACGACACTGGCTCTCATTCTGGCTACCGAGATGGAGACCCCCATTCGTATCACGAGCGGCCCTGCGATTACCCATGCGGGGGATCTGGCCTCGATCCTTGCCTCTCTTATGGAAGGAGAAATTCTCTTTGTTGACGAAATTCACCGGCTCCCTCGTCCTGCGGAGGAGCTTCTTTACCTGGCGATGGAAGATTTTCGAGTAGACGTCGTCGTGGGTAAGGGTCCAGGGGCAACCGCGATTCCACTTCAACTTCCCCACTTTACACTTGTGGGCGCAACGACTCGGGCCGGACTACTGCCAAGCCCATTGAGAGATCGTTTTGGATTTACCGCGCATCTGGATTTCTATACTGAGGGCGAGATCGCGCAAGTTATAGTGCGAAGTGCTGCGCTACTCGCACTCTCAATTCACAGTTCCGCGATTGGTGAGATTGCTAGCAGATCCAGGGGCACCCCACGGATCGCCAACCGTCTCCTCCGCCGCGTCCGTGATTACGCCCAAGTTCGAGGGGCTGACCACCTTACCCACGATGATGCGCGCGCAGCTTTAGAGATGTATGAAGTCGACGAATTAGGGCTCGATCGACTTGACCGCGCAGTACTCCTCGCCCTCGTCGAAAGATTTAACGGGGGTCCAGTCGGACTCTCAACTCTGGCAATCGCCGTGGGTGAGGAAACGGAAACCGTTGAGTCTGTTGCCGAACCCTTCCTGGTACGTAATGGATTTATGGCTCGAACTCCCCGCGGAAGAGTTGCTACCTCCCAAGGCTGGCGGCATGTGGGGTTCGAGCCGCCAACTTCCACGTATACGCAAAATCCGACCATTTTCGACAGTCCAGCCTCTGATGCCTAGACTCTCTACTCATGTCTACCTCTGCGCAATCTCGAACAGTTAGGACTGCCACCAGGCCGGGTCGCTCCCTTGCGATTTTGGCCCTGGTATTAGTCGCCCTATCCGCCGCTGTATTTATTCAGGGCGCCACTTCAGTCAAACTTGGACTTGATCTACGGGGTGGTACGAGCGTCACACTCCAGCCCCGCATCGCTGCCGGCTCTACCGGCAAGGTCACGAGCGCAGCTATTGACCAAGCGGTGGCCATTATTCGGCAGCGCGTTAACTCCCTTGGCGTTGCAGAGAGTGAAGTGACAGCGCAAGGTAGCGGCGTCAACCGCCAAATCATCATTTCAGTTCCAGGGGCAGCCGGGCGTCGCGTTGTTGAACTGGTCGGTCAGACCGCGGAACTTCGGTTTCGACAGGTTCTTGTCTCAGGCGCTCCGGGAGCAACCGCTACACCATCAACAGCCACTGCAACGCCTCCAACTGGTGTGAGCGCCGAATTGAATACAAAGTACGCGACCTTGGATTGCACAAAGGCTTCAAATCTCCAAGGCACGGGCACGGATAACGCGAAGGAAGCGATTGTGGCCTGTGATCGAACAGGGAGCGGCAAATATATTCTTGCTCCCGCTGAAGTATTGGGCCTGGATATTTCCAAGGCCTCCGCTGCAATCAACCAGGCAACGGGTGCCGGTTGGTATGTGCTTCTGAACTTCAATAATAACGGAACAAAAAAATTCGGCGATTTGACGACCCGTGTGACAACTCTGGCGCCGCCGCAGAACGAAGTTGCCATCGTTTTAGATGGCCTTGTCGTATCGGCTCCTCGAATTAATGAAGCGATCACTGCTGGAAGCGCCGAAATTACCGGAAGTTTTACTCAGTTAGAGGCTACTGACCTAGCAAATGTTCTTAAGTACGGCGCACTTCCATTAGCTTTCGATCGTGGTGAAGTGGTGCAAGTGTCACCAACTCTTGGTGCAGATCAATTGCGCGGAGGATTACTTGCTGGGTTTATCGGACTCTTCCTTGTGCTCCTATACTCCCTTCTTTACTACAGAGGCCTTGGCGCAGTCTCCGTTGGGTCACTTTTGGTGGCAGGAGTACTTGTCTATCTCATGTTTCTTCTTTTGGGAGCCTGGATTGGGTTTACCCTGACTTTGGCTGGAATTGCTGGCGCCATCGTGGCTATTGGTATTACCGCCGACTCATTCATAGTGTACTTCGAACGTATTCGCGATGAAGTTCGAGATGGGCGGAGTTTGAGATCGGCAGTTGAAACCGGCTGGCATCGCGCTCGACGGACCATCATAGTTGCGGACTTCGTATCGATCATTGCGGCAGCTCTTCTTTACATATTCGCAGTAGGGGGAGTTCGTGGTTTTGCTTTCACTCTTGGCTTAACCACTGTGATTGACCTCATTGTGGTATTTAGTTTCACAAAGCCACTAGTAACAATTCTTGCGCGAGTTCATTTCTATAGTTCGGGTCATCCGCTCTCAGGATTCTCCCCCCAGAGTTTGGGCGTCATTACTTCTACTCCTAAGGAGGCATAACCGTGTCGAAGTTTGCTGGCCTGGGCGGTCGCCTCTACCGAGGTGAAACCTCTGTCGATTTCATCGGTAAGCGCCGCCGTTGGTATGCGTTTTCAGGGATCTTGATCGTTGCATCTGGCATTGCTCTCTCATTTCAAGGGTTGCACCTGGGAATTGAATTTAAGGGCGGTTCGGCTTTCACAGTTACAAAGACAGGAATCTCAATTGTAGATGCTCGTAGTGCTCTTGATTCCATTAAAATTCCTGGCGAACCAATCATCCAGAAGCTGGGAAGCAACAAGGTTCGGATTCAAACGGATGCATTGAGCAATGAAATTTCCAACCAGGTGCAAGATGCTCTCGCATCAAAATTCGGCATCTCAGTGGATTCAATCGACACTCAGACCGTTGGACCATCTTGGGGTAAGGAAATTACAAGAAAGGCGTTGTACGGTCTCTTTGGCTTCCTGATAGTTGTACTTCTCTACCTCGCGATGGCTTTTGAACCGAAGATGGCCATTGCGGCAATTATTTCCGTTATTCACGACCTATTTATTACGGTTGGTATTTACGCCATCGTTGGTTTTGATGTTACGCCGGCAACGGTGATTGGATTTCTAACTATTTTGGGTTATTCCCTATATGACACAGTGGTGGTTTTCGACAAGATCAGAGAGAACACTCGCACGATCACCAGTACCTCCCGTATGACGTACTCACAAGCTGCAAATTTGGCAGTTAATCAGACCTTGGTCCGTTCGATCAACACTTCAATTATTGCTCTTCTTCCAGTCGGGTCGATTCTCTTTGTGGGTGCAGGGCTGCTTGGGGCCGGAACCTTGAAAGACCTATCCCTCGCTCTCTTTATTGGTCTTGCAGCAGGAACCTATTCATCAATCTTCATCGCCACGCCGATTCTTGCAACACTACGAGAGCAAGAGCCGGCTATGCAGGCTCTTGCTAAGCGGGTAGCGGCACGCAATGCGGCCCCCGTGGCTGCTGCCGTTCGCTCGACGGAGTCACCATCTGCCAAGACAGAAGGCGGAAAGAATCAGAAACGCGGTCCTCGAAACCAACCTAAGAAGAAGGGTCGCCGCTAAGGTCGTTGATACTGCACCTGTCAGTCTGAAGTAGGCTAACTAAGGTGGAGACACTGATTGCGCCGGTCATTTCCGCGCTACGTGAGCATCATCCAACTACAAAGACGGATGAAGTTGAGCGTGCCTTCTCCGTGGCTGAGATCGCTCATGCGGGGCAGATGCGCATGTCTGGAGACAAGTACATCACCCATCCAGTCGCGGTCGCTCAGATACTTGCAGATTTAGGTCTCAATTCAGAGACTGTAATCGCTGCCCTGCTCCATGACACAGTGGAGGATACGAAGTACTCCCTTAAAGAGCTCAAGAATGAATTTGGCGATGAAATTTCGGCCCTCGTTGACGGCGTGACCAAACTCGATAAGTTGATCTACGGACCAACAGCGGAGGCGGAAACGGTCCGCAAAATGGTAGTAGCGATGTCCCGTGATATCCGAGTTCTTGTTATTAAGTTGGCCGATCGCCTTCATAACGCACGCACCTGGAAATTTGTCTCACCTGAAAGTGCTGAGCGCAAAGCGCGGGAGACTCTTGATATTTATGCTCCTTTGGCTCATCGGCTGGGAATGAATGCCATCAAATGGGAGCTAGAGGATCTTTCCTTTGAGGTCCTTGAACCAAAGAAATTTGAGGAGATTGCGCGATTAGTCGCCGAACGTTCGCCTTCCAGAGAGGCGCTAAGCGCGGATGTCATTCACTTAGTTGAAGAGGACCTGAAACGAGACGGTATCAAAGCCACTGTTACCGGCCGCCAGAAACATTTTTATAGTGTTTATCAGAAGATGGTTGTGCGAGGACGAGACTTCAACGATATTTACGATCTTGTTGGAATTCGTGTCCTGGTAGAAGATGTCCGCGATTGCTACGCAGTTCTGGGTGCCATTCATGCACGATGGAGCCCTGTCCCTGGTCGTTTCAAGGATTACATTGCAATGCCTAAATTCAATCTCTACCAGTCACTTCATACAACGGTTATTGGCCCATCTGGCAAAGCGATCGAAATTCAGATTCGAACGTATGACATGCACGGACGAGCTGAGTTTGGCATCGCTGCTCATTGGAAATACAAAGAAGGGGGAGACGGACAGAAATCCCCAGAGATGCTCTGGTTGCGACAGTTACATGACTGGCAGAAAGAGACGGAGGACCCAAGTGAATTCCTCGAAGCCCTACGTTTTGATTTAGGGACACCAGAAGTTTTCGTCTTCACTCCAAAAGGTAATGTCATCGCCTTACCAGGTGGTTCCACACCGGTCGACTTCGCTTATGCCGTCCACACCGAAGTCGGTAATCGATGTGTAGGAGCGAAAGTCAACGGACGATTAGTTGCACTCGAATCCCCGCTATCGAATGGGGATGTTGTTGATGTCCTTACCAATAAGAGTGATAATGCGAGTCCAAGTCGCGATTGGCTCAACTTTGTAAAGAGTCCGCGAGCACGTTCAAAAATCAAAGCATGGTTTAGCAAGGAACGTCGCGAGGAAGCCATCGATGCCGGTCGAGAGTCAATTGCCCGACAGATGAGGAAAGCGGGATTGCCGCTTCAGAAGATATTCGCAGGACACTCTCTTCTCGAACTCGCGCACGAGTTGAAATACCCAGACATTTCCGCGCTATATGCGGCGGTCGGGGATGGACACGTCTCTGCAGCATCTGTGGTCGATAAACTCGTTTCCGCCCTCGGTGTAGAGGATTCTCATCCAGAAGCTTCGATTGACACCGTTGCAATCGGAACGAATGCTTCGCGTCGCACGAGTAATGCAATCGAAGTCTCCGGAATTGATGATGTTCTTGTGAAATTAGCCAGGTGTTGCACGCCTGTCCCGGGCGATGCGATAACTGGCTTTATTACCCGCGGGAGCGGCATCTCGGTTCATCGAACGGACTGTACTAATGCTGCGGACTTGAGAATCCATCAGGGCGATCGCATGGTGGAGGTTTCATGGCTACTCGGGGCTGCAAGTATCTTCTTAGTCAACATTCAAGTGGAAGCGCTTGATCGTTCTCGTCTGCTATCTGATGTGACTCGCACTCTCGCGGATCAGCACGTCAATATCCTTAGCGCGGCAGTCAGTACCAGCAAGGATCGAACTGCAATCTCACGATTTACTTTTGAGATGGCCGATGCCACTCATTTGGATGCTGTGCTATCGGCCGTTCGCCAAATTGAAGGCGTTTACGACGTGTATCGGACCACCAATAACTAGGACACCAATAATTAGGACTAGTTAAATTCGGCCAGACTTTTCTCTGCTTCGGCGAGCCATAATCGACGTGCGGCTGCAGCCTCTTTCGCCTCGGTCGCCTTCTTGGCATTGCCGGCAGACTCGGCCTTTGCGGCTTGAATCTCGTAATTATCAACAGCATCCGAGAGTTGCCTCACTACTTCTGCTGCCCGCGCCTTTGCCACGGGATCCACTTTCCGCCACCGCGCCTCTTCTGCGCTTTTGATCTGAGTTTCAACTGCAGCGAAGCGTGCTTCGTAGGCTGCCTTCTTATCACGCTGTGTCATACCAATTCGTTCCCATTGCCGTGAGAGTTCACGAAAGGATTTCATCGCTGCTTCAGGATTGCTGAGTGGCACAAGTGCTTCGATCTCGGTAATGAGGGCTTCGCGTTTTGCAAGATTGGAACTCATGAGCGACTCACGCTTCTCTAAATCTGCGTTCTTAGCGGCGAAGAACTGATCTTGGGCCGCTTTAAACCGATTCCAAAGCTTTGCGTCGTCGCCCTTCTTGCCGCGACCTGTGGCTTTCCATAAATCCATGAGAACCTTGAACCGGCGAGCAGTGGGAACCCACTGCGTTGAAGTTGCTAGTTTCTCAGCTTCGTTTACGAGCTCGATTTTTGCGTTAGAAACCTTCTCTTGCGCGGCATCAAGCGCCGCGAAATGAATGCGACGGCGCTTATCAAATTTATTTCGGGAGGCTGAAAAGCGCTTCCATAATTCGGCGTCTGTCTTTTTATCTAAACGAGGCGCGGCCTTCCATTCATCCAGAAGGGCTTTAAGCCGATCGCCCGTAGTTTTCCAACTCTCGGAGAGGGCGAGTGACTCAGCTTCGATGACAAGTATCTCTTTTGCTGCCATGACCTGGGCGCGGTGAGCTGCCTTCGCTTCGGCTTCCGATGCTCTCTTAGCTTCGTACGCTTCGCGACTTCCCTCAATGAGAAGGGGGATCTGTTCGAGCGATACGGAAAGTGCTTCGAGATCGCCCACTCCGTTTAGTTCTTTCACTTGGGTGCGGAGCCGATTGACTGCACTTATTGCATCTGAGGGCACCATCGCGCCGCTCACAACTCGAGCGGCGAGGAGAGCAACTTCTGAAGCAAGTGCCTCGAATTTACGAACAAAGTAGGCAAGCGCTTCTTCAGAACTCTTGCCCGGATACGACCCCACAGCCTTCTCGCCTTCGGAAGTTCTGACATAAACAGTTCCATCTTCACCAACTCGGCCAAAGTGAGCTGGATCTCCAATAAGTGCTGAGGCTGGTGATGGAGTTGAGTTCTCGGACATGTCATATTCCTTTCAGCGCGGTAGGCCTTGGTGGTACGACCGTCGCTATCAGAGTGCGTTGGCCAGGCAGGGAGCTTGGCCGTGAAGGATTGGGGTCTGGTACGGGGTAAAAGGTACCCTGTATATCTAATCGGTGGAAATGGAGTTATCTGTGCTTGTTACCTCATTCGCGGCACCGATGTTTGGAACCAATTGCTGGATCCTTGCCCCTGGGAGAGGGCAGGAATGTATTCTCGTGGACCCAGGAATGCCCGATATCTCCCATGAAGTAGCTCAAATCTGCAATGAGTACCAATTGAAGCCGGTGGCACTATTGGTGACTCATGGTCACTTGGATCACACCTTCTCAGTCGTGCCAGTCTGTGAGGGCTACGGGATTCCCGCTTATATTCACGCGGAAGATCGGATACTCCTGCGCCATCCCGAACGAGCGCTTGGCCGAGAATTTGCGGCGACTTTGGCGGGAACCGTCTTCAAAGAACCATCCGATGTAAGAGAATTGCGAAATGGTGAAGAGTTGGATTTCTTAGATATGAAAATTAAGGCGATTCATGCGCCAGGTCATACCCGCGGCTCGCTCCTTTTCTCCTTCAACGATGAAATCTTGGTAAGCGGGGATGTCCTCTTTGCCGGCTCGATCGGACGGACCGACCAGCCAACAGGATCGCCGACGGATATGGATAATACGCTGCGGAAGAGAATTTTACCCTTGGATGATGCATTGCGAGTACTCCCAGGTCACGGGCCTGAGACGACAATTGGATTTGAAAGACGGACCAACCCGTATCTCAAGAACTTGGGACGGTAAGGATGAAATATCGGGCCCCTAAGGGTGTCAGCGAATACTTTCCTCCACGGTCTCGTTCATTTGAATGGGTGAGGGAGACTCTCCTTACACCTATAAGACGGGCTGGATATCAACTAGTTGAACTCCCTATATTTGAAGAGACCGAACTTTTTACTCGGGGAGTTGGCGCCTCTACTGACGTAGTGAGCAAGGAGATGTATACCTTTGCCGATCGTGGCGGAAGGTCACTCACTTTGCGTCC
>JACPZY010000147.1 GCA_016195215.1 Actinomycetota bacterium
TATGTATGTAACGGTCATTTTGCATATGTTGCGCGTACTGTTCACGGGCTCTTACAAAAAGCCACGAGAGGCAAATTGGCTCATTGGTGTTGCGATGTTCGGACTGGTGACCCTGGCTGTCTTTAGTGGCACTGTGCTGAAGTGGGATCAAGAGGGCTTTGAGGCGCTGGGTCATAATATTGAGATTGGGGGACTGCTCGGAGGCGCCGGGCTCTGGTTCTCACCAGATTTCGCCAACCGCGTTCCGATCCTGGTGAGACTTTACGGCGCCCATGTCGTCATCGTTCCTGGCCTGATTATTGGGCTTGCCGTAGTGCATGCTCTCCTGGTTAAGAAGCACAAAATTTCTCCCCACCCATCTCTTCCCACCGACGACTCCGGCTTCAATGCCCCAGCCGCGGAGCCCACGGCGCCCTTTACCCATCATCTAAGAAGGATCACCGCCTTTGGAATGGTCCTCTTGGGCTTCCTTGGAGTGCTTGCCGTACTGATTCCACCTCTGGTTGGTTCGTCGCCAGTGGAGGGGATAGAGGTAACAAAGCCGCCGGTGAGTTTCTGGTGGATGCTCTCTCTGGAGAATTGGTTCGGCCTGCCCGCGATCCTTTACGGGCAAGTGGCATTATTTGGACTTCTGGGAATCCTGCCTTTCGTTGATCGCAACCCCAATCGGCTCTGGCGTCGGCGTCCGATCGTTATGACGGTCGCGCTCGCTGTGCTGCTGCTTTTGATCGTCCTGACTCTGCTCATTGCCTTCGCGCCGGTCAAACAGCACCTCGGCTAGGCCTAGTCGATGCCGAGGCGTTCCCTGAACCCCCAGTTTGGTCGCTATTTTCGCAGCCGAGCCCATCGCTCGCTCTGGATTCTTATCCTGGTTGCAGTATTGGCGGGCGGGATATTGACCAAGGCATTGGGCGCATCACCAAGTCCCCTGACTGGAGTGCGGGTGGCAGTTAGTGGCCTGATAGCGCTTGGATCGCTCACCCTCGCAGTACGGGTGATGATCGCCATTGAACGCGCCCATCGTAAGGCTCGACGAAGCTAGAGCGCCTCTCCGCCAGTTCATCAATGTGGAATCTCTCTTGCCTCGATAGCACTCCCGTTTCTTTCCAGCGGAGCAGTTTTGCTGGGGGAGCAAAGTTTTGCCATGGCTGATCCGCGCGATTTTCCCGCTCGAGTCCTGATAGTTGGTGCCGGCCCTACGGGGAGCACTACGGCGCTAGCCCTAAAAAAGTACGCACCCTACGTTCAGGTGACTTTGATCGACAAGTCCTCTTTCCCTAGAGATAAAGCCTGCGGCGACGGATTGGGCCCAGGAGCGCGTCGTACGTTGGAGAGACTGGGGCTGACTGACCTCCTTGATGGCTTCAATCGGCCGATTTCAGTGGGCGTGACAGGTCCCGACGGCACTGAGGCCGCATGTAGCGGACCCTTAATTGGCGAAAAGGACTTGTCAGGATTTGTCGCCCCCCGCTTGGATTTCGATAATCGCCTGCTCCAGGAGTGCATCAGGCAGGGGGTCGTCGTCCGGACCGAAGAGCGATTTAAGGAATTGGAAGAACTAGCAACCGGCCAGATACGGGTTATCTCCGAAGACCTTCGCTCTTCGCAGATGCTAGCGGGCACATACGAGTTCGTAATCGCGGCAGATGGAGCATATTCAGCGGTTAGGCGGTTTATCAAATCTCCCACCGCGAAAAAATCCAAAACGTACATCGCCATGCGGTCCTACGCTTCGATTTCTCATCCTTCGGTTGCGGTTGCAGAAACCATACGGCTTGATTTCATTGACGCATTTCTCCCCGCTTACGGTTGGTGCTTTCCAGTCAGTGATGGTCGAGCCAACATCGGCGTCGGCCTACCCGTCGCTCAGTTGCGCAACGGCGACCAGTCTCTTCGACAACTGCTTGATCATTACTACGATGACTTGCGGCGCAGGGGTTTCAAGGTTGGATCACCGGAACTGGTAAAAAGCCACCAGTTGCCCCATGCTGCTGCCAGGTTGCGTATGGCTTATGGTCATGTTCTTTTTCTTGGTGATGCCGCTGCAACAATCAACCCATTTAGTGGAGAGGGTATTTTTTATGGGATGGCGGCGGGGGTTCAGTTGGCAGAGCAGTTATCTCAGGTCTCGCCAGGTCCGGATGCCAATTGGGCACGTGAGCTCAGACTCTTCGAGCATGCATTTAAACGTCGGTTTCGAAGGCATTTCATGAGTTCCTATGCAGTCCATCTGATATTCAAGTCGCGCAGGTGGACTAATAAAATAGTTCGCGCGGCCGCAAAGAATCGAGAGGTAATGGCGACTGGTGCGTCCATTATGTTCGACGAGGGGACGATAACTCCCCGATTAATTTTTCGCGCTCTCGGCACGGGAGTTCATTAGGCACTGTCTGCGGGGCAGGGCAACAGGTACCATGATGAGCATGAGCCAGCAGAGAAGGTTCTTACTCTTGGGCGTTGTTGCGCTTCTGCTTGGCACAGCAGTTCCTAATCTGGCGCAGGCAACGGGAACAGATGGTCTGACCCTCACAGGTAATGAAGCGCTCACGATTGATAGTGATCGCACTATTACGGGTGATATTGCCCTTTCTGGCAACAGTGTGCTGACCATCAAGAATGCAACAGTTCGAGTTACTCATTCATCTGAGAACCCTCGTTCCAATATCACGCTTAAAGGAAACGCCAAATTGGTTCTCGAAAATGCCGCTCTGATTCCTCCCCAAGAAAACCCCGATAATCTTTATGTGACGGCCTTTGATAACAGTCATATCGACATTCGTAACGGCACGTTTATTAATGTTTTGAACTTGGTGAACAACGCGAGCATCACAGGCATTGGCGCGCAGATCAACTCGAGTGCCGCGCCACTTAATATTCCCGAAGATGCCGGTGCATTTGGAATTGTGCAACTCGCAGAAAATGCTATGGCTGATTTTACTGATTCGACCATTGGTTCGTTTGCGCTCTTTTTTGGGCCAGGCGACAGTGCAAAACTCTCCAACCTCAAACCTCAACGTTACGATGATTTCAATCTTAAACGTGACTCAGAACAGTTTTCTGGTTCGTATAACATCATCTTGAAAAATTCGAATGTACTGCCAGTGAAACTCAAAGGTCCCTTTGAAAGAAGTTGGGCGATTTTTGTCGATCCTGCGTCAAAAGTGACTATTAAGAATTCCTCACTCAACAAACTCGTTTTTCAGCAGTTTAAAAATGAGACTCTCTCATTTAAAGATTTGCAACTCGATGTGCCGCAGCGCTTTGATTTTCGGGATATTCATTTGGAAAATACCACCATCGCAAACGAGTGGGGTTTTTTTGGTGAAAATAGCAATATCACCGTGGAAAATAGCCGCGGCGTCTGGCTCTGGCCGATGGGGACAGGTAACTGGGTTTTCAAGAAATCTATGATGATTGAATTTGATCCACGTGGTTTCACTGGGACGCTTAATTTTGACAACAGCGAGTGGGCAAATGCCGGCGAGGTTTTCGAAGGAACTGCGATGAAGATAACCGGTACCCTCAAAACAACCCAGCGCCTTAATGAGCATCTCGCACTTTCCAACTCAACCATCAAGCGTGAATTTCCATTTACCGTGAGCAAAAAAGGCAGACCGGTAGCGTCCTTTTCGGCAAATATTCTTGATCAAGGAATTAGTATCGCGAAAGCTCGCGGCGCAAAAGGCGCAGCCGTAATATCACTTCTTTTCACTCCGGAAAACTACAAGAAACAATTTTCCTTGGAAGTGAAAATAGGTGTAGTAACGAAAAAAATGAAGATAGATCTTTTTTCAACCACTCCGCTGAAAATAGATTTTTAGCGTTGAGGCGA
>JACPZY010000148.1 GCA_016195215.1 Actinomycetota bacterium
AATTAGATGGATTAGTATCTTCATTCTCGATTGCCGAAAATCTCATTCTTGATCTACATGATCTTCCGCCCTATGCGAAGGGCCTGAGGCTTTCGCCCAGCATTGTTGCCAGTGAGGCAGAGTTGAGAGTCAAGGAGTTTGATGTCCGACTTCAGAGTGTCCAAGATCCCGCTTCTTCTCTCTCTGGCGGAAATAAGCAGAAAGTAGTCCTAGCACGCGAACTCTCCCGACCGGTCAAATTGGTTGTTGCCTCTCAACCGACAAGAGGGTTAGATGTCGGCTCCATCGAATTCGTTCACCAGAGAATTGTTGCTGAGAGGGAATCTGGTAGAGCGGTCCTCATATTCAGTACCGAGTTGGATGAAGTGACAGATCTAGCCGACCGAATTGCAGTGATGTATCGCGGAGAGATTATTGCGATGGTTCCAGCATCGACTTCACGAGAAGATTTAGGTCTTCTTATGGCGGGAGTTCACCCAGATGAGAAGAGTGCCTAGATGGGGCGCATGATAAAGAGAGCCCTCCGGGTAATTGCGCTTCCAGGGCTCGCTTTCTTCTCAGCGCTCTTTGTAAGTGGTTTATTGATCGCATTTTCGGATCCCAAAGTATTGAAACTTGCGGGATCTCCTTTGAAATTTCTTGGCGCGGCTTTTGCGGCGGCAGGCAGGGCTTATTTGGCATTATTTGAAGGCTCAATTTATGATCCAAATCTTGCTCGGCCTTATTTCTTTGACGGCTTCTACCCGCTCTCTGAAACTCTGGTTTCCGCGGCGCCGCTGATCCTGACCGGACTCTCGGTCGCACTTGCATTCAAAGCAGGTCTTTTCAATATTGGCGCCCAAGGTCAATTTATTTTTGGTGCAATTGGTGCCTCGGTTGTTGGTTTCAAGGCCGATCTCCCAGTCGGAATCCACGTCGTTGCTGCAATTCTCACGGCGATGATCTTTGCAGGAATTTGGGGAGGATTCGTTGGATTGCTTAAAGCCAAGACCGGTGCTCATGAAGTAATTGTCACGATCATGCTCAATTACGTTGCAAGTTACTTCCTGCTCTGGCTGCTCAGTACAACACCTTTCCTTCGAAAAGGAAGACAGGATCCCATTGCACCTCCTGTCAAAGAGACTGGTCGCCTACCTCATTTGCTTGGTCCAAACTTACGAGTTAATGTGGGCATCTTTATAGCCCTGGCAGCTGCAGCGGGAGTCTGGTGGCTGCTTAATCGGAGCACGTGGGGATTTAGATTCCGGGCAGTTGGCGCAAATGCTGCCGCGGCGAAGACGGCGGGAATATCTGTCCCACTAGTGACAACGATGGTGATGCTCTTCGCTGGTGCCCTGGCAGGACTTGGCGGAGCAGTTCAGATCTTGGGTAGCGAGTATGCCCTGACTGCGGGTGCGGGCGGAAGTTTTGGTTTTGATGCAATTACCGTTGCGCTTCTTGGGCGAGCCAATCCAATTGGAACAGTTTTTGCCGCACTCTTATTTGGTGGTCTCCGCGCTGGCGGGCTCACCATGCAGGCAAATACTGAAACTCCGATTGATTTGGTACTTGTCATTCAAGCACTTGTAGTGCTCTTTATTGCGGCCCCCGCTTTGGTAAAAGCGGTATTTCGACTTAAGCAGTTGCAGACGGGAACCGGAGTTGTATCAAAAGGATGGAACGGCTAATGGCGCAGGTCGAAGTACTTTCTCTCTCTGCGCCTGAGCGGCGTCGACGACGTGGCGTCCTTACTATGTTTGGGCTTGGAGTCGGAGCCTTACTCTTCTTTGTCATCATTCCAAAGCAGAACGAGAAGGTGACCTTTGGATTCGTCATGGATAGGGAGTGGGTGGCCTTTCGTGAATGGGTGGTCCCATCCAGGTCAGGATCTTTAGGTTTTGCAATCCTCGCCTTGGCCGCTGTACTTGTTGCCTATCTGCAGTTCCGGGCGCGAAAGACGATCCGTTTCGCCAGCGCGATTTTTGGTTTCAGTTTCTTGATGTCATTTCTCTCTTGGGCCGCCAGCGGAAAATTCATTCCATTTACTGGCCTTCTTCAGGGTGGCTTGCTACTTGCCGTACCCCTTGTTTATGGGGCGATGGCCGGAGTGCTCTGCGAACGATCCGGTGTCATTAATATTGCTATTGAGGGTCAGCTGCTTGCCGGAGCATTCGCCTCCGGAGTCCTTGCCAGTTTGACCCAGAGCACGGGGGTGGGTCTGCTCATTGCACCCTTTGCCGGTGCTCTCATTTCTTACCTACTTGCGGTTTTTGCAATCCGATTTGGAATCGACCAAGTGATTCTTGGCTTTGTTCTCAACGTTCTCGTCATCGGTCTCACAAACTTCCTCTACAAACGACTTCTCATTCCTTACCAGAGTACGTGGAACTCTGGGCCCATTCTGGCGCCCATCAAGATCCCAATTCTTTCAAAGTTACCAATTATCGGTCCGATCTTCTTCGAGCAGACGATTATCGTCTACCTGATGTATGTGATCGTCGCCCTCATCCACGTGGGACTCTTCCGCTCTAAATGGGGTCTTCGGATGCGTGCCGTCGGTGAGCATCCAACTGCTGCCGAGAGCGTAGGAATCAATGTCAACAGAGTGCGGTTCCGCAACGTCATACTGGCTGGCGCAGTCGCTGGACTCGGCGGGGCTTACTTCACCATTGGAGCAGTCGGTCCATTTGGTAAGGAAATGACGGCGGGTAAAGGTTTTATTGCCCTTGCTGCGCTGATCTTCGGCCGCTGGAGCCCCCTCGGGGCAGTTTCTGCGGCTCTCATCTTCGGTTTCGCAGATAATTTGCAGGGCGTTCTCTCGATCACGGGTACGCCTATTCCATCCGAGTTTATGTTGATGGCGCCATACATTGCGACGATCATCGCGGTATCTGGATTTGTTGGACGGGTGCGGGCGCCCGCAGCAGATGGCATCCCGTATAGGCCAGGTGAATCCCACTGATGGAAATCAACTGGAGCCATCTTCATGCTCTTGCAACAGGAGCAATGGCAAAGGCTTACGCGCCCTATTCACATTTTCCGGTCGGCGTTGCAGCTCTCGTTGATGATGGAAGATTTATCACTGGGTGCAACGTTGAGAATGCAAGTTATGGCTTAACCCTCTGCGCCGAGTGTGGTCTTGTCTCAGATCTGATTGCGACGGGTGGCGGCAGACTCGTCGCCCTCTACTGCGTCGATTCACATGGAGAGGCCCTGATGCCGTGCGGCCGTTGCCGCCAATTGCTATTTGAGCATGGTGGAGGTGCCTTGTTGATCATGACGGATGAGAAGGCGCGTCCGATCTCGGAATTACTTCCCTGGGCATTTGGCCCGGAGGAAATGAAACGTCGTCATGATTGAGCCCTTCGCGGCCGTAGAAGTCATTGCAGCAAAACGCGACCGCAACGAGTTAAGCGATGCGCAAATTGATTGGGTGATATCTGCTTATACGAGGGGAGTCGTGGCGGACGAGCAGATGTCTGCGCTCTTGATGGCAATTCTTCTCAACGGTATGACTTCTCGGGAGATCTCACGCTGGACCCAAGCAATGATTGATAGCGGTTCGCGTTTGGAGTGGTCCGGGCTAAATAGACCGACCGCAGATAAGCATTCAACAGGTGGAGTAGGGGACAAGATCACACTTCCACTTGCACCACTCGTGGCTGCCTGCGGAGGCGCGGTCCCTCAACTCTCAGGTCGGGGACTAGGGCATACGGGAGGAACTCTCGATAAATTGGAGTCAATCCCGGGTTGGCGTGCGGAACTCACCAACGAAGAAATGCTCAAGGTCCTGCGAGATTGCGGGGCAGTAATCTGTGCTGCCGGTTCTGGTTTAGCTCCAGCCGATAAGAAGCTTTATGCACTCCGCGATGTGACCGCGACCGTCGAGGCCATTCCGCTTATTGCATCCTCGATCATGAGCAAGAAGATTGCAGAAGGGACTGCGGCGCTCATTCTTGATGTAAAGACAGGCAACGGTGCGTTCATGCGCGATCCGAAAGAAGCAAGCATTCTCGCGCGCACAATGGTCGAACTCGGTGAGAGTGCAGGTGTCACCACTCGCGCTCTAGTTACCGCCATGGATGTCCCTCTTGGATTAACTGTTGGTAATGCTTTAGAAGTCCGAGAGTCCGTTGAAGTGCTAGCCGGCGGCGGACCCGCTGACGTTGTTGAACTTACTTTAATACTCGCACGCGAGATGATCAGTGCCGCAGGTATTGTCGGAAAAGACCCCGAAGTTGCCCTCAAAGACGGCAGTGCCATGGATGTGTGGCGCAGGATGATCAAGGCCCAGGGTGGAGATCCTGACGGGGAGCTCCCATGGGCAAAGGAGAGACATCAGATTTTTGCAACTACTTCTGGTCGAATGGTTGGGATGAATGCCATGAAAGTTGGGGTGGCAGCATGGCGCCTGGGCGCTGGACGGTCACGACAAGGGGAGAAAGTCCAAGCGGGCGCAGGTATCGAACTTCATGCCAAACCTGGCCACGAGATTACGACTGGTCAACTTCTCATGTCGTTACATACTGATGAACCAGAGCGTTTCGCAGGCGCCCTTGAGATTCTTGATGGGTCCGTGACAATTGTTCCCGATGGCGAAGTTAAACGACTACCTTTAATCGTGGAGAGAATTCAAGTATGAATAATTTGATGAAAATTCCGACTCAGGAGCAGATAAAGCGCCTTCCAAAAGCCCTGTTGCATGATCACTTAGATGGTGGACTACGTCCTCAGACAATTATCGATATCGCAGATGAAATTGGTTACACGGCGCTCCCGACAAAAGACGCGGAAGAGTTAGGGAACTGGTTTCGAGAGGCTTGTGATTCCGGTTCGTTAGTTCGTTATCTCGAGACTTTTAGCCACACCATCGCCGTGATGCAGCGTCCGCAAGACATTGTGCGAGTAGCGCGCGAATGCGTGGTGGATTTAGCGCGCGATGGCGTCGTATATGCCGAAGTGAGAGGTGCGCCAGAATTATTCACGGAAAAGGGATTGACGATGTCAGATGTCGTGGAATCTACTCTAGAGGGGTACCGTCTCGGTGAGGCAGAGGCGAGAGCGGAAGGGCGTGAGATACGCGTAGTTTCAATCCTCTGCGGCATGCGACAGAATGAGAGATCTCAAGAGGTCGCCGAACTTGTCGTTAAGTACCGAGACGCTGGTGTTGCCGGCTTTGATATTGCCGGTCCTGAGGACGGGTACCCACCAAGTGACCAGCAAGAGACTTTCGAATACTTACGGAGAGAGAATGCGCATTTTACGATTCATGCCGGCGAGGCTTATGGGCTTCCATCAATCTGGGAAGCAATTCAACTCTGTGGCGCCGAGAGGCTGGGACATGGAGTCCACATTATGGATGACATTGACCTCACTGGTTCCACCCCAAAGCTAGGTCGGCTGGCATCATATATTCGTGATCGTCGCGTTCCGTTGGAACTCTGCCCCACTTCAAATCTTCAAACGGGAGCAGCCGAATCCATTTATGAACATCCAATTGGCAAGCTCGGGAAACTTCGATTTCGAATCACGGTCAACACCGACAACCGCTTAATGAGTCAGACATCAATGACAAAAGAGATGGTGCAACTGGTCGAAGCGTTCGAGTGGAACTTTCAAGATCTGCAGCGGGTCACGATAAATGCCTTAAAGAGTGCCTTTATTCCCTTTGAAGAGCGGTTGGCAATCATCGAAAATGTTGTTAAGCCAGCTTTTGCAGAAATTGCTGCCGAATAAGGTCTAAACCCCGATTGGGTGCCAGATTGTCTTTGATTCCATAAAGGCGAGAATTCGCTGCGGAGAGGGATGACCCTCAAACGAATGGATTCGCTTGAGGTTCTGCGCCCCAGAGACTTTGATCTCCGCAATAAGTGAAGGCTCTTCGACCCCAGTTATATCCAATCCGTCAATATCCATGTGTGATGCAAACCAGGGTGCGAGTTCACCCCTTTTACCCGTAAGGATATTGCACACTCCTTTGGGAAGATCGGAGGTGGCGATAACCTCTGCAAGTGTAATGGCAGGTAGTGGCGCCCGCGTACTTGCTAGGGCAACCACAGTATTTCCAGAGAGAATAACTGGCGCTATTGCGTCGATGAGTCCGAGAAGACTCTTTCTTTCGGGAGCAATTGCACCAACTACACCTAATGGTTCTGGGATCGTGAAGTTATAGAAGGGCCCTGAAACCGGATTGGTCGCCCCTGCAATCGCGCCCAGTTTATCGCTCCACCCCGCATACCAGACCCATCGATCGGTAGCTGCTCGAACTTCCATTTCCGCTTCCTTGCGGGAGATTCCGTCAAGGAGAGAGATTTCTCTTGCGAACTGATCGATTCGGCCGTCCATCATTTCTGCGATTCGGTAGAGAATCTGTCCGCGGTTGTACGCAGTTGCGTTGGCCCAGCCGCTCTGCGCCGCCCTTGCGGCGGTGACGGCATCGCGCAGATCCTTCCGTGATGCAAGGCATGGGTTTGCTATGAAAGAGCCATCCTCGGAACGCAATTCGTACGTTCTTCCAGATTCACTTCGTGGGAATGCGCCGTTGATATAGAGCTTGTATGTCTTCCTCACTTCGAGCCGCTCACTCATTCTCGACACCTACTTCCGATCCTCTGAGATAGGCCATGAGCCCATGACGCCCGCCCTCTCGTCCCCAACCAGATTCCTTGTAGCCCCCAAATGGGCTAGCTGGATCGAACTTATTGAAGGTATTGGCCCAGATAACGCCGGCTTTTAGTTTCTGGGAGGCCCAGAGAATTTTGGAGCCTTTCTCGCTCCAAATGCCCGCAGAGAGCCCATAAGGCGTGTTATTGGCCTTCTCTATGGCCTCGTCGGGGGTGCGGAAGGTGAAGACTGAGAGAACAGGACCGAATATTTCTTCCTGTGCGATCCGGTGGGCCTGAGTCACCCCAGTAAAAATTGTCGGCCGAAACCAATACCCCCTGCCTGGGAGCTCGCATTCGGGACTCCAGCGCTCCGCACCCTCCGCATCCCCTGCGTTACTCAATTCATGAATTTTGTTGAGTTGCTCTTGCGAGTTGATTGCACCAAGATCCGTATTTTTGTCCAGAGGATTACCCACCCGGATTTTCGCCATACGTACTTTGAGCTTTGCAAGTACTTCATCTGCGATGTTCTCCTGTAAAAGTAAACGAGAACCTGCGCAACATACATGTCCTTGGTTGAAGAAGATTCCATTGACGATTCCCTCGACGCACTCGTCGATTGGAGCATCATCGAAAACAATATTTGCAGCCTTTCCTCCGAGCTCCAGAGTCGCCTTAATGGAAGTTGGTGCAATGGCACGCGCGATTGCTTTACCCACTTCCGTGGATCCTGTAAAAGCAATTTTGTCGATACCTGGGTGATTTACGAGAGCCGCACCAGTCTGACCATTACCAGTGACTATGTTGACGACGCCAGCGGGAAGTTCGGCTTGTTGGCAGACCTGCGCGAAGAGAAGGGCGGTGAGAGACGTTGTTTCAGCAGGTTTAAGTACAACAGTATTTCCCGCTGCGAGTGCCGGTGCAATCTTCCAGGAGAGCATGAGAAGAGGAAAATTCCAGGGGATGATCTGTCCTGCTACCCCGTGCGGATGAGGGGAGTCTCCCAGGCCGGCATAATCCAATTTATCTGCCCAACCAGCATGATAGAAAAAATGTGCAGCCGCTAGTGGGACATCAACATCTCGGGACTCACGGATTGGTTTTCCATTATCTAATGATTCAAGAACGGCGAATTCGCGGGCTCGCTCCTGCATGATTCGGGCAATTCGATAGAGGTATTTGCCACGATCTCTGCCGCTCATTTTCGACCAGATTGATTCATAGGCGACGCGGGCAGAATCTACGGCAGCATCTACTTCGTCAACACTGCCCAATGCGATCTGACTAAGGATCTCCTCGGTAGAGGGATCCAGAGTTGGGAAATGGTTCCTTCCCTTCGTAAATGACCCGTTAATGAAATGACCATATTCGGACCCAATGGTGACGATGGATCTTGACTCAAGTGCGGGTGCATATTCGAAGGTTCTCATCTTTATCCTGCCTTAATCAATCGTCACATAATTGGGACTGGTGTAATAACCTGTTCGCATCTTCATCCTCTGCATGAGTAAGTCATTTAAAAGCGAGCTGGCGCCGATTCTAAAGAGCGAAGGAGTGAGCCACTCGGGCCCTGCTGTCTCCTTCACAAGAACCAACTGTTTGATGGCATCCTTGGTAGTGCGGATGCCGCCCGCGGGCTTTACACCGATACGTCGCTCCGTCATTTGGTAGAAATCTCTTACTGCTTCCAACATAACCAGGACAACCGAGGCTGTTGCGGCGGGCGCGACCTTTCCGGTTGAAGTCTTAATGAAGTCGGCTCCTGCCAGCATTGCCAAGAAAGATGCTCTGCGGACGTTGTCGTATGTAACGAGCTCGCCCGTCTCGAGAATGACTTTTAGATGAGCCCGCTCGCCGCATATCTCTCGAATCGTTCTTATCTCCTCAAATACTTCCATGTATCTACCGGAGAGAAATGCTCCGCGGTCAATGACCATATCAATCTCGCCTGCTCCTGCGGAAATGGCATCTTCCGTATCTTGCATTTTCACTGCCATGGATGCCCGACCAGAGGGGAAGGCAGTTGCAACAGCCGCCACCGGAATGTGGTTACCGCCTAAGAGATCTAACTGCGCTCGCGCAATTGAGACCATATCGTTGTAGACACATATCGCGCCCACGCTCGGAACGGTCAGATCACTTGGATCCGGTCTTACGGCTTTGGCACAGAGTGCGCGGACTTTTTCAGGCGTATCGGCTCCCTCGAGAGTGGTCAGATCAACCATGGAAATCACAAGATCTATTGCGAAACGCTTGGAAGTTGTCTTAATGCTACGCGTTGCAAGTGTGGCGGCTCTCGAATCGGCTCCCGTCTGATCTACGCCTGAGAGCGTACCGAGGAAATGAATCAGGGACTTTTCACTTCCGTCAATTAAACCGTAGAACTTCACCTACTAACCTTACCGTCAACGTCTGCGGTCAAAAGAGCCCGCAAGGGGGAGCGAAGCTGAGCAAGAATTCCTTCCGCCTCATCTGCTCCTAGAGGAGTGATCACTTCCACGTAACACTTCACTTTTGCTTCTGTGCCGCTGGGACGGATGATGACGCGGATATTACCTTCGAGCCAGAGGCGCACTCCCTCCGTTGCCGGCAAATTATCTATAGGTTTCATGAGATCGTCCATTGAGATAACTCGGCGGCCGGCAATATCTCTCGGAGGGTTCTCACGTAGTGATTGAAGAACTGTTGCGATCTGTGCCATGTCGTCGACCCGGATTGAAATTTGCTCCGTGCCATGATAACCATGGCGGATCCAAATATCATCTAGCAGATCGAGAAGCGTTCGGCCTTCGCGCTTGAGTCCGGAAGCGAGTTGGGTGAGAACTAAGGCCGCTGAGATTCCGTCCTTGTCATTCACGCTCTGAGAATCTACGCAGTATCCGATCGCCTCTTCGTAACCAAAGGTAAGTCCCTTTATTTTCGCCAGCCATTTAAAT
>JACPZY010000149.1 GCA_016195215.1 Actinomycetota bacterium
AGATCTAGATGATGTATTGGGCACCCTGCAAGATTATTAGAGGTCCCTGAAGGTCGGGTTCAGAAAAAACTAGGAAGATGGGGCATAGGGGCGTTACCCTTGCATCTTGGGTCCCCACCATATATTGGATATAGGTTGTCATGTCATTAGGTTCGATTCTGAAACAAGCGCGCAAGAGTGCCGGAGTGAGCATTGACTCACTTTCTGAACGCACCAGCATCCGCGCGACCTTGTTACGAGATTTCGAGCTCGATGATTTTTCTAAATGTGGTGGCGACACCTACGCCCGTGGCCACGTCCGCAACCTAGCCCATGCACTTGGTGTAGAGCCATCGGTCTTTCTTGAAAGATTCGATGCTGAACAATTGACGGCGATCCGCCCGATGCATGAATTACTGGCTGAAAGCAAGGTGACTGTCCCGACACATCAGAAGTCCAAGATCTCGATTAAGGCTCTTTCGATGATTTCTGCCAGCGCGGTTCTCCTTGTTGTTGGGGGACAGATCGTCTATACAAATATCCAACCTGCGCGAAACAGTGCCACAAATTCTGTAATTGCCGCCACGTCACCAACACCGGCATCTACTCCTAGCCCATCTGTAGCCCCATCGACCGCGGTCATCGAGCCGTCAGCGCCGGCAGTTGTAGCGCCAACCTTGGGATCAGGCGATGTAACGGTTCTAGTAACTGCAAGTCGGGGAGCTTCATGACTCTCGGTCTCAGATCAGCTGGGGCAGATCATTTTCGTCGGGCGGTTGGCACGGGGAGCAAGTAGTACCTTCGCAGGCAATGGAGTAGTCAACATCCGTTTTGGAAATGCCGGGGCCGTTGATGTACGTGTGAATGGATCAAGTGTTCCCACCCCTGGTGCAATCGGAGAGGTAGTCGATCGCAGATACAGATCGAATTCTTCCAATTAACTCTGTAGTATCGCTTCAATGAGTCGAACTGTCGCAGTAGTTACTTTGGGTTGCGCCCGAAACGAGGTTGACTCAGAAGAGTTAGCTGGCCGTTTGGCCGCCGATGGTTGGACCTTGGTTGATGATGTTCAATCCGCAGAGGTTGCCCTAGTAAACACATGTGGCTTCATTGAGTCAGCAAAAAAAGATTCAATTGATGCTCTCCTGGAAGCGAATTCTCTCAAGGGCAACGGGGTCACCCGGTCAGTAGTTGCAGTTGGATGTATGGCCGAGCGGTATGGTGAAGAGCTCGCACACGCACTGCCAGAAGCTGATGCAATACTGGGTTTTGATGACTATCGAGATATTAGCGCCCGGCTTCGATCGATTGTGGCCGGCGAGAAACACATTCCTCATATTCCGAGAGATCGCCGAGCATTATTGCCAATCACGCCTATCGAACGGATCGCGGTCAAAGAAGCTGAATTCGCCTCATCGGTGGGTGCGGGTGGGTCACTCTTTCGCAAGCGGCTCGGAACTGCTCCCTGGGCACCGTTGAAAATCGCATCCGGGTGCGATCGGCGCTGTTCTTTCTGTGCAATTCCGTATTTCAGAGGTTCCTTCGTATCACGCAGACCTACCGAAATTATTGAGGAGGCTCGATGGCTCGCGGCGGAAGGCGTCAGCGAATTATTTCTCGTAAGCGAGAACACCACTTCGTATGGGAAAGATTTAGGCGACCTCCGCTTGATGGAGAGGATTCTGCCCGAGCTGGCGCACATTGAATCGGTGCAAAGAATTCGCTTATCGTATCTTCAACCTGCCGAGATGCGCCCATCCTTACTTCAAGCGATGATCTCAACCTCAAAGGTTGCCCCATATTTTGACCTCTCCTTCCAGCACGCTAGCGGTTCTGTGTTACGTCGCATGCGCCGATTTGGAGATAGCGAGAAGTTCCTTCACCTCATTGCGCAGATACGCGCCCTGGCTCCCGAGGCGGGCATCCGCTCCAACTTTATTGTGGGATTCCCGGGAGAGACAGAAGAGGATTATCAAGAGTTAGTCAATTTCATCACTCGGGCGAAACTTGATGCGGTTGGAATCTTCGGGTATTCGGATGAAGACAGTACCGAAGCACTCAATCTGGGAGGCAAGATCGATGCCGACTTGATCCGCAAACGCGTCGAAACTCTCTCAACTGTTGCCGATGATTTGATAAGTGAGCGTGCACGCCAACGTGTTGGCGAAGAGGTGCTGGTTCTCATTGAAGATTCAGAATTCCAAGAGGGTAGAGCAGCACACCAAGGGCCAGAAGTGGATGGCACAACATCTTTTATCGGCACTAATTTTGCAGTTGGTGAATATGTTCTGGGACGTGCCATAGATTCATTGGGCGCTGATTTGATTGCGGAGTCGGTATGATCCGTCGATCTGAGTTGAATCTCCCTAATTCGATCACGATTTCGCGGATTCTGATGTTACCGCTCTGTGCGTATGCCTTATTTAAAAATGGCGGGGATGATTCGACCTGGCGGTTCATTGCTTTCTTACTTTTCTTTATTGTTGGAATGACAGATTTTTTGGATGGCAAACTGGCCCGAAGCCGAAATACCGTCACAGAATTTGGAAAGTTGCTTGACCCGATCGCAGACAAAGCCCTCATCGGAACCGCGCTGATCAGCTTATCCATCCTGGGTATTCTTCCCTGGCGGGTGACGCTGGTGATCTTGGTCCGCGAAATTGGCATCACCATTTTTCGATTCTCCGTCATCCAGCACGGCGTAATCCCGGCTAATCGCGGTGGAAAGATCAAGACCATGGTTCAGAACCTTGCGGCAGCTTTCTATATCCTCCCACTGGGCCCATCGCTTTACTGGTTCCGCCAAAGTTTCATGGGTTTGGCACTTATTCTCACCGTTTTGACTGGCATCTGGTACATCGTTGAATCACGAAGAAGGTAGATTTTCCATGAGAAGGTCCGATTCTGTGGCATCGATCGTTGACCAATTGAGATTGAACCAGCAATCCCTGGCTGTGGCCGAATCTCTCACCGGTGGCGGACTCGGGGCAGCTATTACCGCAATTCCCGGAGCTTCGGATGTTTTCCTTGGGGGAGTGATCGCCTACAGTGCGCAGGCGAAGGAATCACTTCTCAAAGTGGATAAAGAGAAGATAGCAAAGTACGGAGTTGTAAGCGAAGAGGTAGCCATTGCCATGGCAGATGGCGTACGTCTACTTCTTGGCAGTACCTGGGGGATTTCGACAACAGGGGTCGCGGGTCCGGGGGGCGCTGCCGGCGTCCCTGCGGGGACTGTATGGATTGCAATTAGTGGACCCGTGAATCAGAGTACGCAACTTGAAGTTGAAGGCGAGCGTGAAGTCGTGCGAACCGCGAGCCTATCCAGCGCGATATCTGCATTTGCGCGTATCCTTAGACCCTGAAGATCGCTTAATTAATCGCCAGATTATTGATAGAAGGGATGATCCATGGAACTACTCCGTACTCACATTGGCACATCCCTCCGTTCTGCTCGCACATCTCAGAATCGAACATTGCGAGATGTCGCTCGGCAGGCACGAGTCTCCCTTGGGTATCTCTCTGAAGTCGAGCGTGGTCAGAAGGAAGCGTCCTCCGAATTGCTCAATGCCATCTGCCAAGCGCTGGGACTCTCGCTCGCTTCAGTCATTACAGATGTTGCGCACGAGATTAAGACCACGGAGAGCGTCAAACTCGTGGTCGTTGACGCCGCGTAATCAGCGTGACCATTTCAGATAATCCATTACTTCTCACTGAAGAGCCCTATCAACGGCAAATGACTTCTTATCGGCGTACTCGAAGCGCAATTCTTGAGGGCGCCAAATCACTTATTGCTGCGCAAGGATTGCAACGGGCAAATATGGTGGATATTGCTGACACTGCGCAAGTGTCGCGAGCAACTTTGTATAACCACTTTCGCGACAAATCGAGTGTCATGCGTGCACTACTTGAGAGCGAAGTTGATCGCCTCCTTCAAATTGCGGACGGAGATCTTTCAGCCGAGGAAGTCCTAGCTTTCATCTCGAAAGAGATCTCTACAGATTCCGCAATCGCTACCTTGCGCAGAACTGATCCCGGAATTCTCACCCAATTGCTTATAAGTTTCGAAGATCCGCTCTGGATTCAAATTCGAGTGGCTCTTGATACATTGCTTGGTGATATGGCGATCTCTGCAATCGTGCAGCGTTGGCTGGCGGCACAGGTAATGCAACCGTTAACCGGTGCAGAGAATCGTGAGCAGGCGCATGTAATTGTTCAGATGCTCACTTAACGGAGCACTTCAAGAATTCAGTGTGAGTATAGATTCAGGAGAATTGGATTTGATGAAAACTGGAATTCGATTTATGGGAGCTGCAACTTCAATCCACTGCCTACCTGAGAATTCTTCTCTACTCCAGAAATCAATCCATTCCCCTTCAGGAAGATAGACCTTGCACGTTGTTGCGCCCTCTTCAATAACCGGTGCAATCAGAAGATATCTGCCAAGCATGTACTGATATGGCGCCTCCCACCTCTTCAACTAAGTAGGGGAGAAGCGCCTTTCGAATTGCGACGAAGTCACGGAATATCGAGAGAACTTCTGGCTCGCCACTCTGCTCGGCAATATTCCACGGACTTCGATCATTGGATGGTTCGCGATGGTGATTAAATTCAGAGTGGAATTGCATAATCGGGCAGAAAGTCGCCATTGCAGATCCTCGTAAATAGAGTTCGACAGTCGGAAGCTCTCCGCTAAAACCACCGATATCCCAACCCCAGAAGAATATTCCACTCGCAGATGCGGAGATACCGGCTCGAATCGAGGCTCGGTAGGCCTCCCACGTTGAATCTTCGTCTCCAGCCCAGAAAGTTGGATAAGAACTGCTTCCCGCAAAGCCGGCACGCGAAAAGGTCACTCCCTCTCTTTTGGCCTCATCGAACAGTTCATGGAAAGTCTGCGCATATGCAACAGGCAATAAGTTATTCTTCTCGAGCCCTGAGCGCCCATCTAGGTAGCGTAAATCAGTACCCCAAGCATGTTCGCCACCATCGGTTTTAAAACCGTCCACGCCCATGTCGGTAACAAGATACTTATGAAGATCTGCCCACCATGCACGTACTCGTTTGTCTGTAAGATCTGGAAGCAGTCCGTCGTGGAACCAGAAACCGCGGACACGATATGGATCACCCGCTCCGTCTTTGATCACGAGGTTATTTTCAATTGCGTATTCCCACATAGCCCGCACTTGGGAATTGGATTCGCCTTGATCCCAGATGACCGGGATCTGCCAGAGAACTAATTTGATATCTTCCGCGTGCATCTGATCAATCATCTTTTTGGGGTTCGGCCATGCGCCGTCGGCCGGATACGAAATATCTACCGCTCGCAAACCCCGTGATCCATCAGTTGGCGTGTATTGCGCATCTCTGAAGACGGTAAATGTGGTTTCATCGGACCATGCTTCGATTACTACAACTCCAAGATCAATCTTGGTTTCAACGCTCCTTGCAATTTCCGCGTTCACTCTTTCCTGGGTGTTCCATTCATTGCTACTTGCCCATAATTTGTAGATCCATTCGGGTGGAGATTTGGGAGTTGCAAATTCTGAAAGATACTGCGCCAAGATTGATTGTGGATTGCCGACGTAGGTTTTGATTTCACAGTTACTTTGACTGGGCGCAATATCAACTTCGATCTGAATTCGATCAATCAACGCGACCCCAACATCGTATCTACTCGGGTTGCTTGTTTTCACATAGAAGCCGTAATCGCTTCCAATGACAATTCCAAATGGTGCTGGAAGATAAGTACGGTGGCCTTGCCCCTTGTAC
>JACPZY010000168.1 GCA_016195215.1 Actinomycetota bacterium
AGGAGAGAGAGATGACAGATCTTCATCTGAAGTGGATGGATGAGCCAGGCCCCACTGATGTGCTCTCTTTTCCAATGGATGAACTTCGCCCAGGCTCCAAAGAGGTCGGAATTCTTGGCGACATTGTTCTCTGTCCAGCTGTGGCAATGACTCAGGCGAAGGAGGCAGGACATGACTTCGATCATGAAATGTCAATCTTGAGTGTCCATGGACTCTTACATATTGTGGGCTATGACCACGCCACTGCTGCGGATGAAAAAGAAATGTTTACGCGCCAGGAATCAATAGTGGATCGGTGGAAGAATTGAATTCTTTACTAGTTCTCTTCATCGTGCTTCTTCTCGCATTCGCGGGATTCCTTGCCGGCAGCGAGGCTGCACTTACCTCGATTTCCCGTGTCAAGATAGAGGAACTAGAGCGCCTCAGTGGCGGCGCTATTCTCCGCCGTGTCACTCGGGATCTCGCTCGATACCTCAATGTCGCACTCCTAGTCCGAAAAACCTGTGAACTTTCTGCGACGGTTCTTCTCTCTGTCATCCTCCTTCGCGTGTTAGACGGAGGCCAGGCGCTCTTTCTGACTGTTGTAATTATGGTCGTTGTTTCTTACGTCATAGTTGGTGTCGGGCCGCGAACACTTGGAAAACAGAATCCGCATTTCTGGGCGCGCAGTGGCGCAGTTGTCACCTTCTATTTGGCTTACATTCTTACCCCGATCACCTCACTTCTTATTGCGCTGGGGAATGCCATCACCCCGGGCAAAGGCTTTAGGCAGGGTCCCTTTGCTAACGAAGCAGAACTTCGCGATTTGGTAGATCAGGCACACGAGCGTGGGCTCGTGGAGTCAGATGAACACGAAATGATTCACTCAGTCTTTGAACTCGGAGACACACTTGTCCGCGAGCTCATGGTCCCTCGAATTGAAATGGTCTGGATTGAGAAGGATAAAACGCTTCGACAAGCGCTCTCTCTTGCGCTCCGCTCTGGGTTTTCCCGCATCCCAGTGGTAGGCGAGGATATCGATAATATTATTGGCATTGCTTATGTTAAAGATCTAGCAAAGCGTGCTCTCGATCACCACGAAGCTGAGCAGAGTGAACGAGTCGAACTCCTGATGCGACCAGCCACTTTCGTCCCGGAAAATAAAATTGCGGCAGAGCTTCTCAAGGATATGCAGCGCAATCAGATCCACTTGGCGATTGTGATCGATGAATACGGTGGAACGGCGGGAATCATCACGATCGAGGATATTATCGAGGAGATCGTCGGTGAAATTGAAGACGAGTACGACGACGGAGAAGAAGAGTTCTCATGGCTCAGCGATGGCAAGGCAAGAGCCCAAGCCGGCTTGCACGTGGAAGATTTTGCACGCGAACTAGAAATCTCGGTACCTGAAGCCGAGTATCACGATGTAGATACGATCGGTGGGCTTATGGCCAAGAAATTGGGACGAGTCCCGATTCCGGGAAGCACAATCTTCTTAAGCGGATGGAACATAACCGCAGAGCGTCCGATAGGTCGCCGTCGAAGAATTAGTAGCGTATTAGTGGAACGCGAGGCACCCTCAGGCATGGAAGAGCATGACGAACTCTAGTTTTAATATTGGTGATTTTAGATATTCCGAGAATCAGAAATTAGGTGTACTCGCACGAGCCACCATTCGCCGCACGGGAGCCACGCAAGCTGCAGCCCTTCGCGATGACACCGGCCGCACTTACGTGGCGCGAAACATTACAACTGCCAATTTCATCGCAGATGCCCTAGAGGCAGTTTTTACTGTTGCTATGGCAAGTCAGATTGACACTATTGAGGCGATTGTTCTTGCCGGCCAGGGTCCAATCAATGTAAAACCCGCACGTGAGTACACTCCTGCTTGCCTCATCTGGGTTGTTAATGAAGATGGCGAATTGGAGTCCCTCTAAGGCACGATACCCTTGCCTCATGCGTATCGTTCGTTTCTCTCCCGCTGCTGCCGACCCAACTCTCGAACTTGGGAAAGACCCACTTTTTGGAGTCTTGGCTGAGGGATCCATCGCGGTAATCAACGGAGATCCGCTCTATATGGGAGCCAACCCAACGGGCAAAGTCATTCCTCTTTCGCAGGTCCGCCTGCTTGCGCCAGTTCTTCCACGGAGCAAGGTCGTCTGCATTGGGAAGAACTACGCCGATCACGCCAAGGAGATGGGTGGGGAGGTCCCGCAGGAACCAATCATTTTCCTCAAACCAAATACCTCTGTGATTGGGCCGGGCGACACAATTGCATGGCCGGCCATGAGCGATCGCGTGGATTTCGAAGCTGAATTGGCGATTGTCATCGGCCGAATATGCAAGGACGTTCCAAAAGAGCGCGCAAGTGATGTCATTTTCGGTTACACCCTTGCCAATGACGTTACGGCACGTGATCTTCAGAAAAGAGACGGCCAGTGGACGCGGGCAAAAGGATTCGACACTTTCTGTCCGTTGGGACCGTGGATTGAAACCGATTTCATCCCAGGGAATCAGCAAATATCGTCGACTCTCAATGGCGAAATAATGCAATCGGCGAAACTCTCGGAGATGATCTTTGATATTCCGACAATTATTAATTTCGTCACTCAGGTAATGACTCTTCTGCCAGGAGATGTCATTTTGACTGGTACACCCGCGGGAATTGCTCCGATGCCAGAGAGGTCGGTTATCACAGTGGCTATTGAAGGCCTGGGCGAATTGACCAATAAGGTGAGTGTTCATGGCTGAGATAAAAGTACGAGTCCGTTTTGCTCCCTCGCCAACAGGCGATCTTCATGTAGGAAATATTCGCACCGCCCTTTTTGATTGGGCTTACGCGCGACACACTGGCGGCACTTTCATCTTCCGTATTGAAGACACCGATACAACTCGTGTCACCGACGAGTACATCACAGCCGCAATCGACACTCTCCGCTGGTTGGGTCTGCAATGGGATGAAGGCCCAGAAGTCGGTGGCAACTTTGGCCCCTACCTTCAATCGCAGCGTCTGGATCTCTACTCCCATTGGGCGCAGAAATTTCTAGATCAGAAAGATGCGTACTACTGCTTCTGCACGGCCGAGGAGCTGGAAGCCCGTCGCGAAGCGCAGCGAGCAGCAAACGTCGCACCGGGCTATGACGGTCAATGTCGCAACCTCAGTGATGATCAGATTGCGACCTTTAGAGCACAGGGTCGCTCACCTGTCATCCGTATGCGTATGCCTGATGGCCATACAACATTTGTTGACCAGATCCGTGGCGAACTCTCCTTCGATCACAAATTTGTTCCTGACTTTGTTCTTGTACGAGGCGATGGCTCGCCTCTCTATACCCTCGCAGTTGCAGTAGATGATGTCCTGATGAAGGTTACTCACATTCTTCGTGGAGAGGATCTTCTTTCCTCCACTCCGCGCCAGATTCGTGTCTATCAGGCAATGGGTCTAAAGGATGAAGAGTTTCCGACTTTTGCGCATCTGCCATTTGTTATGGGACAGGACAATGCAAAATTGTCGAAACGAAATGGCGAAGTTTCCATCGCATGGTACCGAGAAGCAGGTTTCTTGCCGGAAGCGATCTGTAACTACCTGGCACTTCTTGGTTGGTCTCCAGGGGAAGATCGTGAAAATATCACAATGAAGGAATTGACCGAGCTCTTCACTGTTGAGCGCGTCAATAGTTCACCGGCTCGATTCGATATGAAGAAACTTGAAGCGATAAACGGAGACAAGATTCGCGCACTCTCAGTTGAGGAGTTTCTTAACTGGTCGTTACCGTTCTTGAAGAAGTCCGATGTGATTACAGGTACGGATGAGGAAATTGCACTCGTTAGAGCCGCCCTTCCGATTATTCAAGAGCGCATTACGAAATTGAGTGAAATTCCAGGGATGCTCAAATTCTTATTTGTTAAGGACTTCTATGTGGAGTTGGAATCAATTTCCAAGGTGACGGATTCAGATTCGAAGGAAGTCTTACGACGAACCCTTGATGAGTTAACTCCTCTCAGGGATTGGACACATTCATCCATTGAAGCTGCTCTTCGATCCTCTCTCATTGAGAGGATGGGTCTAAAGCCGCGTGTCGCATTTGGCTCAGTTCGTATCGCAGTAACAGGCAGCACCGTTTCGCCTCCATTATTTGAATCAATGGAATTACTCGGCAAAAAGGTTTGCCTAGAGCGGATCTCATCGGCTCTTACCCTCTAATTTCTACGGTATCCTTTGCAATGCCTTTTGGGGCGCCTTTTGGGGTATGGGGTAATTGGCAGCCCTGCTGATTCTGGTTCAGTAAGTCTAGGTTCGAGTCCTGGTACCCCAGCAAAAGAAACCAATTTTATTTATCAAGATCATTTTTTGTCCTGTTTATTACTTTGGAACTTTGATACAGTGAAAATATGAATGACAACCTCTTGGGAATAATTGAAAGATATAAAAAAGACCGAGAGTCTGTATATAACACCTGGTTTATTGATAACGAGGAAAGATTAAAAGCCTTCCGAACTATAAGACGCGGTATTTTTATGGTTGTTGAATCTATCAAGATGAATAACTTTGGGAATAATTTTAAGGGATCTTCTCTAGAAACCGTTCTTAATTGTATAAGCGAACAGAAGCAAGTTTTTAGAGGTGCTTATCATCCCTTTTGTTGGAAACCTAAATTGAGAATTCCCGATATCTATGAAAATGAGAAGAATAAAAAAATGTTTGGACAGTTTTTGGAAAGATGCCTAACGGTTAGCGATGAAGCGAGACTAGTATCGGAAATAATTAAACTTGATCAAGAAAAAATAAAAGGATTAGGTCCTGCAGTTGCAAACATACTATATTTCTTACATCCTGCAATATTTCCTCCATTCAATACGGCTATTGTAAAAGGATACAATGCTTTAGTTGGTGAAAGAATAAAGCTTGGCTCATGGACTGAATACCTTAAGATGAGAGAGGGATTAGCGAGATTAAACAAAGAATACAGGAATGAGTTGTCAAGCGATTATGGAGCAATTGCAGGTCTTTTATTTGAAATAGGATCTGGAAAACTACTGATCGAGGATGAAACATTTCTAACAGAAAAAGAAAAAGATGAATTTACGAAAAAAGTGGATCAGAGACATTTGGAAGTAGCATTAGAAAAGGAGGAAGAAGATTTACATTCAGAGATGCAGTATCATTTATTGAAAATAGGGAAAGCACTCGGATATAACGTTGCTGTTGCTTCAAATGATAAATCAAAATCGTATAGGAATAGCCCATTTTCTTCATTCGAACTTTCTAAGATTTCTGGAGATAAAAGTAAAGAGTTAACAACCATTGGCTTAATAGATGTGTTATGGCTCAATAAAGATACAAATAAAGTAATTGCTGGATTCGAAGTCGAAAAGAGCACATCAATCTATTCTGGTATTTTGAGATTGTCAGACCTATTTCTTTCAGCATTTCAAAATGAAGTTGATCTGTACATTGTAGCTCCTGATTCAAGAGAAAAAGAGGTAACATTTCAATTAAAGAGGCCGTCAATCAAGAGCAATGGGATTTATCTAAGGTATATTCTTTTTTCAGATTTAAGACAGCACTGTGAATCTATTTGTGCTTTTGGGGAAGACAAATCGACTATCGGAAAAATTGCAAAAATTGCATCCTAGGTAGATAAAAGGTGATTTGGCCACAGATTAGCCATTAAGATGCTGACGTTGGCCAAGACTGCCTGCGATGCTACGTAATGAAGATTTGCCTAGATGGGAAAAGCGGAGGACGATTCACATCTAGGAACTAGGGCCCCGTCGTCTAGCGGCCTAGGACTCTGGCTTCTCAAGCCAGCTACGAGGGTTCGAATCCCTTCGGGGCTACTATTGGTTTATTTTGGGTACGCAGTAGCCTTTTCCGTCATTTACTCGACTGTTTCTTGTTAGAAATTCCACCTACCCCTAGTCTTGACATTCGACATCTCGAGCCGGAATTTAATTTGCAAGGACACCATTGAAAACTTGGATAGTAGTATCGATTGCTTTCGCGCAACTTCTCGGTTTCGTATCAGTAGTCGTTGCTCTGGCACGACAGGAGACAGCTCCGGGGATAGTAATTGGCGCGATAGTGCTATTAGTCACAATTGCATTATTGATCATCGGAAACTATCAATGGAGATCCCTTCGCGCGGACATAAATCGAGTACGACTTGTAGCGAGACAGTCAGCTGATCGCTTTCCAATCATTAGCCATGAAATAAGAACTCCGCTCTCCCTTATAAAAGGTGCTAGTGACCTTTTGCTTGAGGAATCCCCCGGGAAGTTGAATGCGCGACAAAAGGGATTCATGAGGAGCATTAGTGCCAATTCTATGAACTTAGTGGACCTCGCGGAGGACCTGCTCACTCAAGCTCGTATTGACTCCGGATTATTTACTATGAAAATGGACAGGGTGGATCTGAGATCCATTTGCCAAGGCATTGTCAAGGAATTGCACAGCGCCCTCCATATAGAAATTGCGTTGGATTCATCTGGCGCTCCACCCAAATTGTGGGTCGACTCAAAATTGATCAAACAAGCCCTGATAAATTTAATTAACAATGCTGTTAAAGCAAGTCCGGAAGCCTCGATCATCAATGTGAAACTAAGTAGCACGGACTTTGGTGTGAATATCGTAGTGAGTGACAATGGTTCAGGAATGAATGACGAAGCCCGAGCCAGACTTTTTCAGCGATTTGCGAGCGGCCATCCACTTAGAGATGGGACGGGCCTAGGTCTGGTGATAACGAAGGAAATTGCTGAAATGCACGGGGGAACTTTATTTGTCGATACGGTTATGGGAAAGGGTACAACTATTATTATGTCGCTACCAAATATAGTGAAAGCCAACGTGGATGAGCAATCTTGATCCAAAACCTTCGGTTCTTATCGTAGATGACGAAATTCAGATGCTCGAGATAATTTCTTTTGCTTTGGAAACACAGGGTTTCAACACATCCACCGCAATGAGTGCGATGCAGGCGATGGAACTTTTCGAGAAAGTTAACTACGAAATCCTTATCTTGGACGTAATGCTTCCAGATTTCAGTGGGACGTGGGTGTGCAATCAAGTCAGGCAAGTCTCAAATGTGCCGATTATTATGCTGACGGCCAAAGGCGAAGTTGCTGATCGCGTTGTAGGTTTGGAAGCTGGTGCCGATGATTACGTGGTGAAACCTTTTCATCCTAGAGAGCTTGCCTTGAGAGCTCAGGCGATTGTGAAGAGAAGCCGCGAAAATCAACGAACGGGCGTTGTGCATCTAGGTTGGTTGGTCATCGACCCCAAGAATGCGACAGTAATGCTCAGAGGACATCGAGTTTCGCTCTCTCAGAGTGAATTCCGACTTCTCATGGTCTTGACTTTGAATGTTGGCGAAGTCATGGGCGTTGAATATCTCTTACGCGAGGTTTGGGGTGTGGAATCGTTAGTGGGTGGAAGGGAGATGGTAAAGACGGCCATATATCGCCTTCGGATAAAACTAGGTGACAGCGTTACCGCACCAGTTTTCATCCAGACAGTGCGTGGAAAGGGTTACCGAATGACTCGAGGAGACCCGGCTTAAATCCGCAGGTCGCGAGCACAGTCGAAGGTCACGGAACTGTGACCGTAATTCTCCTTAAATCCCTTCTTATAAATAGGTCTGTTAGTTACCTTCCTCTTGAGTAAGGGTTTTTAAGGCCAGACCAGGTCCCTTTGAGAGTGAGGATTTGAAAGCATGACTAAATTACGAATCACAACTATGGCAAGTATGGCGGTGATGATCCTTTCACTCAGCGGCTTGGTCATATCCCCGGCGGATGCAGCTGTTGATCGTTCAGGCAAAGTGTGCGTTCAGGAGGGCATGGTGGTGAGTTCCGGTGGAGTGACAAACACCTGTGCGAAAACCGACAAAGGCCTCTTCTACACTCCATCTAGAAAGTTGAGCGGATCCCTCACGGTTGTATGTGGGGCGACGGAGGCTTGGTGTGGGGCAATGACTAAGGCATTCACCAATAAGACTGGGGTAAATACGAAATTTGTCCGGCTCTCGTCTGGCGAAACAGTGGCTCGTTTAGATGCCGCAAAGAATAATCCAGAGTTCGATGTGTGGCACGGTGGACCAGCAGATGGTTTCGGAGTAGCAAGGATCGGAAACCTCATCGAAAAGTATCTATCCCCTACTCGAAATATGATTCCCGCGAAATACCAAGACACTGACGGATATTGGACCGGCGTTTATGTTGGGGCTCTCGGATTTTGCTCCAATACCAAAGAGCTCAAGCGGCTCGGAGTGGCCGTTCCAAGAAGTTGGGCGGACCTCCTTAATCCGAAACTCAAGCGCCAGATTTCAACTGCTCATCCTTCGACTTCAGGCACTGCTTTTACGACCCTTTGGACGCAAGTCACCCGTTTGGGATCCGAGGAAGCGGGTATTGCATACATGAAGAAACTACATAACAATATTCTTCAATACACCAAAAGTGGTGTCGGCCCAGTTCAGATTGTTGGACGTGGAGAAGCAGCAATAGGTATCGTGTTCTCGCATGATTGCGTTGCTGGTGCCGAACAAGGTTTGCCACTCAAGGTCTCCTTTCCATCAGAGGGTACAGGGTACGAAATTGGTGGAGTCGCCCTCGTGAAAGGTGCGAAAAATCCGGAAGCCGCAAAAGCCTATATCGATTTTGCACTGTCGGCTGAGGCTCAAAATTTGGGGCCAACCGTGGCGGCATATCAAGTTTTAACAAATCCACGAACAAAACTTGATAGGAGAATGGTGGCACTGAAGAAATTGGCTATTGTCAATTACGACTTCGAGAAGGCGGCCGCATCAAAGAAAGCCCTGACGGCTAGATTTGATAGCGAAGTAGCAGTTGCACCAAAAGTTTAATCTCACTCCCAAAGTTTGATGACCGCTTGAGAATTCTGAGGGTTTATGGAATGGGTTTCCTAAACCTTCAGAATTCTCACCGTGAGGAGAAACTAAACGTGATTGATGTGACCGTTCCTAGAGTTGTGAAGAAACTGAGAAACCCCATGAGAAGTAGTTCAAAGGTTCGCCTGGATCGAGTTACGAGATTCGTTCTGTGGTTCACCCTCGCTCTTCTGGCAATGCTTATCATCTTTCCATTGGGGAATATTTTGGTCACGGCCTCCCGCGAGAGTGGAAGGGAAGTATTTGCTGCGCTCTTTTCGTCGTCGGTGACTCAGCAGATCGTAAAGAATACGATTTTGTTAGGCGTTACCGTGGGCCTTTTAGGAACATCTATCGGCTTCTTATTCGCCTATGCACAAACGCGACTTGAGTTCCGTGGTAAAAGGATTCTTCACATCATTAGTCTCGTCCCTCTTATATCACCGCCATTTGCCTTTGCGACCGCCATTATTATTCTTTTCGGTCGAAGTGGCATCATTACCCGCGACTTGCTGGGGTTGAGTCCTATCCTTTATGGCTTTCCAGGACTCGTAATAGTTCTGACCACCTCATTCTTCCCGGTTGCGTATATGAACATACTTGGAATGATGCGCAGTTTGGACCCCTCCCTTGATGAGGCCGCATCGATACTAGGCGCTTCTAAGTTCAGGGTCTTTGTGAAAGTCACCCTACCCATGCTCATCCCCGGAATCGCGAGCTCCTTTCTCCTTCTATTTGTGGAATCTATCGCAGACCTGGCAAATCCTCTGGTAATCGGGGGAGATTTCACTGTGCTTTCATCGCGTGCTTACATTGCGATCAACGGGGACTATGACGTTGCAGCTGGCGCGGCATATTCGGTCGTTTTGCTCATACCCGGTCTTCTTGTTTTTCTACTGCAGCGGTATTGGGCTCAACGTAGAAATATCGTTTCTGTCACTGGCAAACCATCTGGTCGAATAAGTCCGGTAGAATCAAAATCTGCGAAAATTGCTTTGTTGGCGGTACCTTTTACAGTCTCATTTCTTATAGTGCTCGTGTACATAACGGTTATTGTCGGTGGTTTTGTGAAGGTACTCGGTGTAAACAACACCTTGACGATGGAGCACTATTCCTATGTTTTTAGTGGAATCGGCAACGAAGCTATATTCAAGACAACTTTGCTAGCTCTCATTGCTACGCCACTAGCCGGAATTTTCGGAATGATTCTGGCCTGGCTAATAGTGAGAAAAATTCGACGGGGACGACAGGCGATGGACTTCTTGGGGATGTTAGGAATTGCCGTCCCTGGCACAGTACTAGGTATCGGATATGCAGTGACCTTCAATCACACTACCAAACTTGGCAATTTCGGAATTGTGCCACAACTTGCTGGTGGGGGTGCAATTTTCGGTGGTGCACTCGCAATCATTATGGTTTACACAATTCGTTCTAGTCCAGCGGGGCAACGTTCGGGTATCGCCGCGCTGCAACAGATTGATCCGGCGATAGATGAAGCTGCATCCTCGCTGGGCGCTTCTGGCGTAGTTACATTCCGGAAGATCACGCTTCCACTTATTCGGGGAGCACTTCTCACTGGTCTTATGTTTGCTTTTGCGCGTTCAATGACGACGCTCTCTCCAATTATCTTTATCACAACACCAGATACACCTATCATGACGTCCAGAATCCTCTCCGAAGTCGATGGAGGACGATTTGGAAATGCTTTCGCTTTCAGCTCGATTCTCATCGTCCTTGTCCTGATCGCCTTGGGAGTGATCAATCTCTTCGTCAAAGGCCGACCCACTCTCTCCCTTACCACCCCAATTGACTGAGGGCATCGAAACTATGACTGGCGCCAAACAAAGGAGCAAATAGATGTCCAAGACCTCGCAATATTCTGCGGCTAGTAATGGCTCTTCAACTGAAGAATCGGAGTCCAGCCGTCTTGAATTAATCAATTTATCAAAGGAATTTGGCCAAGGCTCTGAGCGCGTAATCGCGGTTGATAATATTAATTTGAGCATTCACCCAGGAGAATTTCTCACTTTGCTTGGACCTTCTGGCTGCGGTAAAACAACTACCTTGAGAATGATTGCCGGTTTTGAACGTCCCAGCTCTGGCGAAATTCTCCTGGATGATCAGGATATGAGTAAGTTGACTCCAGATCGTCGTCCAATGGGAATGGTTTTTCAATCGTACGCACTCTTCCCTCATATGAGTGTTTATGAGAATGTTGCTTTCGGCTTGAAAATAAAGAAACTTCCTGCAAAACAGATTGAACAGGAAGTCGGATTTGTCTTGGCCACCATGAGTCTGCAATTCCTAGCTAATCGCGCGCCACATCAGCTTTCTGGGGGCCAACAGCAGAGAGTTGCTCTAGCGAGGGCGATGGTTACCCGTCCTAAGGTTCTGCTTTTCGACGAACCGCTTAGTAACCTGGACGCCAAACTTCGCGCGCAAATGCGGATTGAGATTCGCCAGTTGCAGCAGCGTCTGGGAATTACGAGTATTTTTGTGACTCACGATCAAGATGAAGCGATGAGCATTTCTGATCGAATCGTTGTCATGAGAAATGCTCAAATTGAGCAAGTTGGCGCACCAGCGGAGATTTATCTTCATCCAAAAGGCATATTTGTCGCTGATTTTGTTGGAAGATCAAATTTTCTCGCGGTAGATAAGGTGCATGCTAAGAAGAAGTCAGGCAAGGTTGCAATAAGGGTTCTGGGTAAGGATTTAGAGGTTGAAGCGCATGAGAGTGCCCTGCAGGCCTCCGCGCCGGTGCTTCTCATACGCCCCGAGTCCATCCGTGTTTCCAAATCCAAGTCGGAGGCGACGACAATTTCTGGCACAGATGGACGCGTACTCAATGTGGTCTTTTATGGCGAACACGTTGAATACTCGATAGAGACGGAAAAGGGGAATCTTGTAGCTGTCGTCTCGGATCCAAAATACGATGAAATCGTCCCGATCGGACAAATGGCTGAATTTTCCTTCGATCAAGAGAGAGCATGGCTGCTCCCGGCTGACGCCTAGTGGTGGGCTAATTCTCCAAAAATTGGAAACTCAGGTATGGATCCAACTACGAGGGTTCGGACACCTGCGGGGCTACTGGTGGTTTAATTTGCTCTGGCTTTCTAGACTGTCTCTATGGATATCAAGGAATACTCAGCGCTATTTGAAGCATCTACTCAATATTTCGCCGACACCGTTACGGCGCTCTCCGATAGCGATCTCGATCGCCACCAACCCGATGGTTGGTCGCCACGTCAGGTGATTCATCATATTGCTGATAGCGAAACCCAGTCCTATGTTCGCTTGCGACGTCTTGTTGCCGAACCTGACGGTTCTCTCATCCAAGGTTATGACGAAGGGGCTTGGGCTGAAAATAAGACTCTGGATTATAAAGATCTTCCGGTTGAAAACTCTTTTGCAGTCTTCCTCTCAGTGCGTGCGGCTTCACTTGACATTATCAAGCGCTTGACGGAGAAGGATTTGGAAAAGTACGGCGAACATTCTGAGAGTGGTAGGTACACGATTGAGAAATGGCTAAAGAGCTACACGAAACATCCACGTGATCATGCCGATCAGATAAAGAGCGCTCTGGCTTAGCAACTCTTGCTTTGGTAACTTTCCTCTATGCCCATTGCACATTACCGCCATCCGACAATTGACTGTCCAGATCCGCTTGCTCTTGCGAAGTTTTATGCTTCGCTGGCAGATTTGGAAATTGAAGATCTGAAGGATTTTCCGCTGGAGAAAATCACCTGGCTCACCCTGCAAGATAAAGATGGGCGATCCGTTCTGGCTTTTGCCAAGGTGGAGAACTATCTTGCACCGACGTGGCCAGAGGGCGATGTTCCGCAACAGGCACATCTGGAATTTAGTGTGCTAGACCTTGATGTGGCCGAGGCGGCGGCAATATCAATAGGAGCGCGGAAGGCAGAGTTCCAACCCGGAGAAGATTTTCGAGTTTACTTCGACCCCGTTGGGCATCCGTTCTGTCTCATCCTGAATTACTCGGGAATCAATACTTAACTTTCTCCCACCCAGGGCGCGCCTTGCTGCTGCCAGCATTGGTACGTCCGTCGCGAGTTCTGTAAATAATCGGCGGTCGGAAGAGATACCCGATTGGCGCACTCATCGCATGCACCAGACGCGTGAATGGCCAGATGATAAAGAGGAGCATGCCCAGTACTGCGTGAATTCTGAAAGGGAGGGGGGTCTGAGCCATCAGAGTTCCATCCGGTTGGAGAAAGAGAATGGACCTAAACCAAGGTGAGACAGTTTCGCGATAATTACTTGCTCTGCCGATAACCCCAGCGCCTGAAAGAGTTGCAACGCCTCCTGCAAGCAGAGTGGCCAGAAGAAATAAGTACATCGTTTTGTCATTCTTCGTTGTTGCTGCAAAGACTGTGGCTGTGGTCCGACGTCTGTAAATAAGAAGGATGATTCCAAGAACCGTCGCGACCCCAGCGAATCCACCCATTGTGATTGCGCCAATGTGATATGTCTCCTGGCTAATTCCAATTGTTTCTGTCCACTCTTTTGGAATTAGGAGTCCGACGATATGACCTCCGATCACCGCAAAGAGTCCAAGGTGGAAGAGTGGCCCGGCAATGCTAAGAAGTCGACCTTCATAGATTTGGGATGAGCGTGTTGTCCAACTAAATTTGTCATACCGGTACCGCCAGATCAGACCAATGACGAAGGATCCAATGGCAATGTATGGAAGTACTGACCAGAGCAATATATCTAACGAGCTCATACGCGAACTCCATCTGCTACTAGGGCTGAGTTTGATGAGAAAGGTTCGAGTGCAATGGTGATTGCGCCGCTAAGGCCAACAAATTCTTGTGGCGGCCCATTGAGTGCGATAGCGCGTGCTCGCTCGGCGATGGCAGGAGTCATCGGTGCCAAAGTCTCGACAACGGCGTCTAATACAGAGGCATAGAAGGAACCAGCTGAATGGAGCGCATCTCTAATTAATTCAATCGGTGCTCGGTGTTCGGCAAGAAGGAGTGCTCCTTCAATGGGATCCACCAGTGCTGCAAATTCAAGTACCACGGCGAGATGATCTGGAAGTTCCTCATCTGTAAGAGTAATTCCTACTGATTTATAGACCTCTTTGAAGTAGAGAAGTGCCATGCCTCGATTTCGTGTATCTCCGTGTGTCCACGAGGTAAGGAAGAGAGAGCAGCGACGGCGCATGTCAAAGATCTCGACATAGTGACGTTGGATCTCATCCAATGCCATCGCCTCTATCGTTGAAAAAAAAGTGACGAAGGATGCACCGGCCGGGCTGCCAATATCTAGAGACATCGACTTCAACTCTTCCCGTCTTGCCAGGAACCGCTCATCTGGGTAGACCAGGAGTGAGGACGCGATCATCTGAATTCTGGCGGTATTCACTTTGTCTGCCGATCTCTCATTATTTGGAAGTTCTCGATTGTGACGGGCACAGGGTTTCCTGAGGAGCGACCAAAAGGACCACCGCCCATCGCTTCTACTCCATCGATTCCATCCAACGAACAACCAAGGTGATCCAACTCTCTGGCCTGCTCGGTGTGAGCTGCGGGGATGACATACCTGTCCTCGTATTTTGCGATTGCGAGGAGTCGGTACATCTCGTAAATGTTCTCTTGGTCCATTCCAACTGCTTCAGGAATTTCTGGTCGAGGCTCGCGACCCAAGTTGATATCTCGCATATATGAGCGCATCGCCGAGAGTTTTCGAAGCGTGCCAGTGACTACATCAACATCTCCGGCAGAGAATAGTTCGGCCAGGTATTCGATTGGGATACGGAGGGCTTCTATCGCTCCAAATAGATTTCCTGCTTCCTCGCCATCGTGTCCCGTCTCCGTGAGGACATCAACTATGGGCGATAGGGGAGGTACGTACCAGACCATTGGCATGGTCCGATACTCAGGGTGCAGTGGAAGTGCAATTTTGTAAATCTTCGCCAATTTGTAAACTGGTGATTTTTGCGCGGCGATTAGCCAATCCTCTGGAATTCCCTCGGCACGTGCCGCTGTCAATACTTCTGGATCGTATGGATCGAGCATCAGATCCAGTTGAGTTTGGTAGAGATCTTGATCGTTCTCTACCGATGCGGCTTCCAAAACCTTATCTGCATCGTAAAGAAAGAGCCCGAGATAACGCAGACGCCCAACACAGGTCTCTGAACATACGGTTGGCAATCCGATTTCAAGTCGGGGGTAGCACATCGTGCACTTCTCGGCTTTGCCTGTTTTATGGTTGAAGTAGATCTTCTTATAAGGACAGGCCGAGACACACATCCGCCAGCCCTTGCACTGCTGCTGGTCGACGAGAACGATTCCGTCCTCTGCCCTTTTGTAGATTGCGCCCGATGGGCAAGCGGCAACACAAGCTGGGTTGAGGCAATGTTCGCAGATGCGTGGAAGGTAGAACATGAAGGTCTCTTCAAAAGCGAGTTTTACCTTTGTTGTTACATCTTCGGCAAGTTTTTGAAGTATGGGGTCTTTCTCGATATTTTCAGGGCCTCCTCCGAGGTCGTCATCCCAGTTTGCCGACCACTCGATTTTCATCGGCTTGCCAGTGAGCAGTGACTTTGGTCGCGCAACTGGAGTCTGTTCTCCTAGTGGCGCGCTAATCAAATTGTCGTACTCATATGTCCATGGTTCGTAGTAATCCTTGATGTTGAGCATTCTTGGATTGGAGAAGATGGAGAGCAGGCGACGGGCTTTACTGCCGCTCTTAAGACGGAGCCTGCCGCCACGTGTGCGAACCCATCCTCCCTTTGCTTTCTCTTGATCCTCATATCGCCTTGGATAGCCCTGACCTGGACGGGTCTCTACATTGTTAAACCAGGCGTACTCAAGACCGGAGCGATTTGTCCATGCGTGCTTACACGTCACCGAACATGTGTGGCACCCGATGCACTTATCAAGGTTCATCACCATGCCCATTTGGGCCATAACCTTCATTAGTACTCCACATTCTGGGATCGGCGACGGATCACGGTGACTTCATCGCGTTGATTTCCGGTTGGTCCTAGATAGTTGAAAGCAAAGGTGAGCTGCGCATACCCCCCGATGAGGTGAGTTGGTTTTAACATCAGACGGGTGAGCGAATTATGGATTCCACCGCGCTTGCCTGAGGTTTCTGCAAGAGGGACGTCGACAACACGGTCTTTTGCGTGATACATAAAAACGGTCCCCGTCGGCATTCGGTGGGAAACACATGCTCGTGCGACGACCACTCCGTTCCGGTTGTACGCCTCAATCCACTCGTTATCCTTGACGCCGATTGTCTGGGCATCTTCAACACTCATCCATATCTCTTGTCCACCTCGCGAGAGGGAAAGCATGAAGAGGTTATCTTGGTATTCCGAGTGAATTGACCATTTCGAGTGAGGTGTGAGGTAGCGAACCGTCACTTCTTTCTCGACACCGTCGGCCTGATTGCCAAAGATCCGGTGCATATTGAGGGGCGGTCGGAAGACTGGAAGTTGTTCGCCCAGTTCGCTCATCCAGTCGTGATCGACAAAGAAATGTTGCCGTCCCGTCAATGTATGCCAGGGTTTGAGTCTTTCGACATTGATGGCAAAGGCGGTGTAACGCCGACCACCGTGTTCTGATCCTGACCATTCTGGACTCGTAATAACTGGAACAGGCCTTGCCTGTGTGTCGGCGAAAGTTATTCGTTTGCCCTCATTATCAAGAGCCAGGTCAGTTAATTTCTGTCCGGTTCGTTTTTCGAGTGCTCTAAATCCGGCCACAGCAACTCTCCCATTTGTTGTGCCAGAAAGGGCGAGTATTGCTTCGCAAGCATCCATATCCCGAGCAAGCGAAGGTCTGCCAGCGGCAACACCGTGAGAAATCACGCCGTTGGTCCGACCCAGAAGTTCAACTTCTTGAAGGACGGTGACAGGGACACCTTTTGTATTCGTTCCGAGTTGGTCGATCAGTGGTCCAAGGGCTGCCATCTTCTCGCCAATGTGGGTGTAATCCCTTTTAACAACAACCAGCTTGGGCATTGTGGATCCAGGTATCGGCTCTACCTCACCCTTATGCCAATCAAGTACCACTCCGCCTGGATTTGCCATCGCATCTGGAGTGTCATGCATAAGAGGTACGACGACTAGGTCTTCTCGTTCACCAAGATGCCCCTTGGCCTGTTCTGAAACTTGGCGGCCAAGCATCTGGAAGATTTCATAATCTGTCTTTGTCTCCCACGGCGGATTGATTGCCGGTGTAAATGCATGGACAAATGGATGCATATCTGTGCTGGAGAGATCGTGCTTCTCATACCACGTGGCAGCGGGAAGCAAGATATCTCCAAAGAGACCTGTGCTTGTCATGCGGAAATCAATGGAGACGAGGAGATCTAATTTTCCTTCAGGTGCATCTTCAACCCAGTCGACATCTCGTGGACGATTTTCGGGAGCATTCTCCTCTGCCCGAACTGAGTTACTCGTTCCCAGTAGGTGTTTGAGAAAGTACTCGTTTCCTTTACTTGACGAACCCAAGATGTTGGCACGCCAAACGGTGAGTACGCGAGGCCAGTTCTCAGGCGCATCTGGATTTTCAATGGCGAATTTAAGATCACCGGATTTGAGTTGATTAACGACGTGAGTTGCGGGTTCGATACCCATGGCACGCGCTTCATCAACAAGATCGAGGGAATTTCGATTGAGTGATGGGTACGAAGGCATCCATCCCATCCGAGCAGATTGTGCAAGTACATCAATCGCACTCATATCTTTGAAGCGACCTTCGCCAAGGGGAGTGGCCAATAATTCTGAGCCCAGTGCGTCGTAGCGCCACTGATCTGTTGAGACGTACCAGAAGGCGGTACCAATCATCTGGCGCGCAGGACGGGACCAGTCAGCACCGAAAGCTAATTGCGCCCAGCCGGTGACGGGACGACATTTCTCCTGACCAACATAATGCGCCCAACCTCCCCCATTGACTCCTTCGCAGCCGGTGAGTGTTACAAGAGCGAGGAATGTGCGATACATCGTGTCGGAGTGGAACCAGTGGTTTGTGCCTGCGCCAAGAAGAATCATCGAGCGACCCTCGGAATCCACGGCATTCTGAGCGAATTCGCGAGCAATGCGAATTGCTTGGACGGCAGGAACGCTTGTTATCTCCTCTTGCCAGGCAGGAGTGTAAGGAGTTAAGTCCTCGTAATCGCTGGGCCATTCACCGGCAAGACCTTCGCGAGCGACTCCATACTGTGCCAGCATCAGGTCATAAACAGTTGTGACTTTCTTATCTCCGATTTGGACAGTGGGTACACCTCTACGGAGGACTCCACCACTTTCAGATTCTTTCTGTCCCATATCAAAGCGGGGCATAAGGACTTCGTCCACTGTCGATCCAGAAGTTCCAAAGACCGTGAGTGATGGATCTACACCTTCAAGATCGAGATTCCATTTGCCCATGGAAGAGTCGTTGTAGCGGTGTCCAAGTGAGCCATTTGGCACAAAGGTCTCTCCATTACTGGAATCAAGCATGACGGTCTTGAATTTGGCGCCCTCGGATGTGTCACCAAGATCAGAGGCGACTAGGAATTTGTCCGGTACATACGAGCCATCTTTCTCCCGAAGAGTAACGAGATAGGGAAGGTCGGTGTATTTCTTCACATAATCTTGGAAGCGAGGAATCTGCTTATCAACGAAGAATTCCTTAAGGATGACATGTCCCATAGCCATGCCAAGTGCGCCGTCAGTGCCCGGATGTGGTGCCACCCATTCATCAGCGAACTTGGTGTTATCTGCATAATCTGGACTGATCGCGATCACTTTCTGTCCGCGGTAGCGACCTTCCGTCATGAAGTGAGCATCTGGTGTGCGCGTCACTGGAACATTGGAGCCCCACATGATGAGGTATGAAGAGTTAAACCAATCTGCCGATTCGGGAACATCGGTCTGATCACCGAAGACTTGCGGTGATGCCACTGGCAAATCCGCATACCAGTCGTAGAAGGAGAGCATCGCCCCACCCATCAGTGAGATAAAACGTGCACCTGCTGCATGTGATGCCATAGACATTGCGGGGATCGGAGAGAAGCCAAAGACGCGGTCAGGTCCGTATTTCTTAATCGTATGTACGTGTGCTGCCGCAATTATCTCTGAAATCTCGCCCCAGTTTGCGCGGACGAGTCCACCCTTGCCTCGGGCTTGGTGATACCGAGCCCTATGTGCGGGGTTGTCTACAACATCGGCCCAAGCAAGGACGGGATCACGGAGGCGTGACTTGGCCTCTCGGTACATCTCAAGTAGGACTCCGCGGATATAAGGAAAACGGATTCGAGTGGGCGAATATGTGTACCAGGAGAATGCTGCCCCGCGCGGACATCCGCGTGGTTCGTACTCTGGTGAATCTGGACCGACGGAGGGATAATCAGTTTGTTGTGTTTCCCATGTAATGATTCCGTCTTTTACATAGACCTTCCACGAACACGATCCGGTGCAGTTAACACCGTGTGTTGACCTAACAACTTTGTCATGACTCCAACGATCTCTGTAAAAGATATCTCCAGCACGCCCACCACTTTTGGTAATACTGCGAAGGTCTTTCGAGACTTCCCCTCTGGAAAAGAATCTTCCGAGTTTGATAAGAGCGTCTTCAGGATCTGTACGTGGCGCACTCTGTTTCTTCATGCCTCAATTGTGACCTTGACCTCTTTCGAAATAAATAGGTACAAAGACCCTACTTGCCACGTACTGCGGGGGAGCAGAGTTCTCCCTAGGAGAGTTCCCAATAAACAGGAGGATCTATGTCCAAGGGAGCCAAAGGCTCTACGCGAGTACTTTCACTTTCCACCTTTGCGTTTACCCTGATGTTCGCCGTCTGGTTGATGTTTGGCGTCCTAGGAATCCCTATTCAGAAGGAATTCGGACTGAGCGATTCGCAGTTGGCCTGGCTCTCGTCGGTTGCAATTCTCAACGGATCCATCTGGCGCCTCTTCCTTGGAGTACTCACCGATCGTATCGGGGGCAAGAGGGTGACCATTGTCATGCTCCTTGTGACATCAATTCCCGCTTACCTACTTGCGCATATGACATTGAACTACAACTGGCTGCTCACTTTGGCATTTCTCGTTGGCTTTGCCGGGAATCTATTTAGCGTTGGAATTGCTTGGAACTCGCATTGGTTCGAACGGGAACGTCAAGGATTCGCGCTTGGAGTATTTGGAGCTGGAAATATTGGGGCTTCGGCAACCAAATTCATCGGTCCTGTAGTCATTGCGAGCACAGTAGGTGGTTCGTACTTTGGGGGAATTATTCCCGGTGGATGGCGATTTGTACCAGCTCTGTATTCGGTCTTGTTGATCTTTACCGCAGTTGCGATATTACTTTTTACACCAGCAGACTCGGTGAAAATTCAAGCGGCGCGACCATTGAAGGATATGTTTAAACCACTCAAATATATTCAAGTCTGGCGTTTCAGCCTCTACTACGTTGTGATGTTTGGGGCTTATGTAGCCCTTGCATCGTGGATGCCAAAATACTTTGTCTCTGTATATAAATTAGATTTACGTGATGCTGCGCTGCTTACAGCTCTCTTCATCTTCCCTGCTTCACTCCTTCGCCCCTTCGGAGGCCACCTCTCAGATAAGATGGGCGCAAGGCGTCTGATGTACGCATCTTTCGGAACGATGCTAGTGGCTCTCCTCCTCCTCGCCGCGCCATTTGGGCATATTGTTCTTGAAACGCAGAGTGGTCTCAAGAGGGTTCTTCCCTACTCTCTCGGAGTTTTTCCATTCACGGTTTTACTTTTTATTGTCGGATGTTCGATGGGCATCGGCAAAGCCGCTGTCTACAAACATATTCCGGAGTACTTCCCCAAAGATGTTGGCGCGGTGGGAGGTCTCGTGGGAACCCTGGGAGCATTGGGAGGTTTTCTTCTCCCGCCACTTTTCGTTTCAGTACGCGAGTGGACCGGCATTCCTCAATCGACATTTATCGTGCTCTTCATTCTTACCCTCGTCGCAAGCGTTTGGATGCATCTGACAATCGTCAGATTGATGTACCGCGCCACTCCACAGCTTGAACATCGAATTGATACCGCAGCCCAGGAATTACTAGAGAAAGTTGGAAACTAAGATGGCCAGTAGCGCATCAAAAGCAAAAAGCGGAAGTGAGTGGCTTGAGAACTGGGATCCGAATGATGAGAGCAAGTGGGATTCCAAGATCGCTTGGAGAACTCTCTGGGTGAGCACGTACGCACTCACCCTCGGCTTCATAAGTTGGTACCTGGTCTCGGCGTTGGCTCCGAAACTCAATAATCTCGGTTTTGATCTCAGTAAAAAAGAACTGTATTGGCTTGCTGCTATGCCTGGGCTTGCCGGTGGTGGACTTCGTCTTCTCTGGATGTTCATGCCGCCAATTCTTGGTACTCGACGCCTTGTTACTTATTCCACGGCGCTCCTCGTAATGCCTCTCTTGGGCTGGTCCTTTGCGGTGCGCAATCCAGAGACCCCGTACATCGGACTTCTCGCCCTCGCATTTCTTGCAGGTCTAGGTGGTGGAGTCTTCTCTGGATTCATGCCGAGCACGTCATATTTCTTTCCGAAATCAAAGCAAGGTATGGCACTTGGTATCCAAGCTGGCGTCGGAAACTTCGGTGTCAGCATTGTGCAGTTCGTGACTCCAATTATTGTTGGATCGGCGATGTTCGGTGCCACCTTTGGTGCGCCTCAGCACTTTGTGAATAAAGCTAAAGGAATTGATAAATCTGCCTGGTATCAGAACGCAGGACTTTTATGGGTTCCATTTGTAGTTGTGGCTGTTATTCTGGCTTGGACCCTCCTTAAGAGCGTTCCTGTAACTTCGCGGGGAGTCAAAGAGCAATTTGATATTTTTAGCAATAAGCACACGTGGTTGATGACTCTTCTTTACGTGATGACCTTCGGGACATTCTCTGGCCTTGCCGCTCAATTTGGATTGCTGACGAAGAATCTTTTTGGTGATTTCGCGAATGCGCCTGATCCTGTGAAGTACGCTTTTTACGGTCCACTCATCGCTTCTGCCGCACGAGTTCTCACCGGTCCAATCGCTGATCGAACGGGTGGCGGAATCCTTACTGTATTTTCCGGCGTGGGAATTGCCGGATCTTCGATCTTCACGGCCTTCCAACTGTCACCTCAGAGCAGCGATGACTTTATGAAGTTCTTCTGGGGAATGATTACCATCTTCTTCTTTGCTGGAGTTGGAAATGCAAGCACGTTTAAACAGATGCCTATGATTTTCCAACCTCGACAAGCAGGAGGAGTTATAGGGTGGACCGCGGCTATAGCGGCGTTTGGTCCATTCATTTTTGGAATCCTGCTTTCGGAAGTTGCTCCTAAATCGTTCTTCCTCGGTGTCTCATTGTTCGCCCTCGGCTGCACCTTTGTTGCCTGGTGGTACTACACCCGTCGTGGTGCAGAAAAACCCTGTTAATTCGCCATTGACGCCATGATTGGGCAGAATTCCGACATGGCGTCGAACCGTTTGGGAGCCCTCTCCGAAGCGGTCATCGACATTGCAAAGGGAGAGGATCTCAAGGCATCACTGCGTCGCTTAGTTGAAAATGCGGTGGCACTCTCTGGGGCAACATATGGCGCATTAGGTGCCCTGGGTGCCGATGGGAGCCTTGAAGAGTTCACCTATGTTGGGTTGAGCGAAGAGACTGCCGATGAGATCGCCTCTTTTCCTGAAGGCAAGGGCTTACTCGGTCACTTGCTGACCCATCCTGTACCACTGCGTGTTAACCCTATTAAGTCGCATCCAGCTTCTATTGGATTTCCAGCTGGCCATCCCTCAATGATTTCATTTCTTGGAGTGCCAATCCGTATCCGTGATGAGATTTATGGGAGCCTCTATTTAACAGAGAAGCGCGGGGGAGAGGATTTCACTGAGGAAGACGAACAACTCGTGAGTGCACTTGCTTCCGCAGCGGGCGTTGCCATTGATAATGCACGTGGTTTGGAGGCACAGCATCGAGTCATCGTTCTGGCCGAACGCGAACGTATCGCCCGCGATCTTCACGATCTGGTGATTCAGCGCCTTTTTGCCACAGGGCTCTCACTTCACGCAATCACAAAAGACCCAGATCTTCCCGAGCAAGACCTCGCCCGAGTCCGCGAAGTGATCGATAATCTTGATTCAACAGTCCAACAGATTCGCAATTCAGTCTTCGCGCTCCAAGACCAAAATGACAGTCACGGGCTTCGGGCGCGCGTTCAGAGCGAGATTGATTCTTTGCGAAGCAGTTCTGACATGAACATAATCTGCGAATTTAATGGACCGATCGATACTGTCATTGATGGCGAACTTGCCGAGAATGTCTTTGCTGTTTTGCGAGAGCTTCTGGCAAATGCGATCAGGCACTCTAAGGCCCACCTAGTCGAGGTACAAGTCAGTGCGCTCAAAACGCGTTGCGAAGTGCGAATAGTCGACGACGGGGTTGGGATGGAGGAGGACGTGCACCGGAGTGGTCTTCTCAATTTAGCTAAGCGGGCAGAGGATTTCGGTGGATCCTTTGAGATTTATAAGCGTCCAAGCGGTGGAACTCGGGCTATCTGGAGTGCAAAACTTTAAGGGCGGTTGAGACCGAGTCTGACTGCGAGAGCGGCCGCTTGCGTTCGTCTTTCAAGTCCTAACTTGGAGAGCAGTGATGAGACGTAGTTTTTGACTGTTTTCTCCGCCAGGAACATTGAATTTGCTATCTGGCGATTGGTGAATCCTTCTCCAATAAATTCAAGAACTCTCCGCTCTTGATCCGTTAGGTTTTCGACTCCGCCTGCAGGATTGCTTGACTCACGAAGTCGACTACGGAGTTTGGTTGTTGTCGCAGTATCCAGAAGCGATTCTCCATTTGCGATGCGACGGATGGCATCGAGTAGATCAAGGTTCTTAATATCTTTGATCACGAATCCGCTGGCACCGCCCATTACTGCACCCAGAAGTGCTTCATCATCCGAGAACGAGGTGAGCATGAGGACGCGCGTGCTGGGATAGAGAGAGCGAATCTCGCGGCAGAGTTCGATTCCGTTTCCATCTGGCAGACGGACATCGAGGACTGCCACGTCAGGTAGATCTTTGATGATTTCCTCTAGCGCAGTGGCAACAGTCCCCGCTTGGCCAACGACATCAAGGTCACCCTCTGCGTCAATGAGATCAATTAATCCCCGGCGGACTAGTTCGTGATCATCTACGACAAAGACCTTGATGGTCAAAGGAGTTACCTCCAAGAAATTACAGTTAGACGTTGGCGATATGTTCAGAGAGTCTAGCCGCGGTCGCGGCGACAACTGCCGCATGTAATCGCCCTGGCTGTCTTCCCAATCGCTCGATTGGACCGCTAATACTGACGGCGGCAATCACTTTGCCATTTGGACCGCGGACCGGTGCCGAGACAGATGCGACGCCAGCTTCTCGTTCGCCCATACTCTGCGCCCAACCGCGTCGTCGAACTGCTGCTAACTGCGCCGCGGTGAATCGTGCATTGGTAAGTCCGCGGTGGATACGATCAGAGTCTTCCCACGCCAGAAGTACTTGCGCGGCAGATCCCGCTTGCATTGTTAACGCGGCGCCAATCGGGACTGAATCGCGAAGACCAGAGAGTCGCTCTGCAACTGCAACACAGATTCGCAGGTCACCTTGGCGTCGATATAACTGCGCACTCTCTCCGGTTGCGTCTCGCAGAGAAGTAAGTGCCGGGGCAGCAGCGGCAAGGAGGCGATCCTCACCTGCAGCGGCGGCGAGTTCGCCCGATCGAGGCCCGAGCACAAAGCGACCACTCAAGTCGCGGGCGACAAGACGGTGAAATTCAAGTGCGACTGCCAGGCGGTGTGCAGTGGGACGGGCGATGCCGGTTGCCGCTACCAGTTCGGCCAGGGAATGTGGTCCCGATTCCAAAGTAGTAAGGATGGCTACGGCTTTATCTAATACGCCAACTCCGCTATTCTTTCTGTCCACGATGCAATATTAACATCTCAACGTATGAGATGACAAGTGGGCAGGGGAAGGAGTATTAAATGGCGAGTAAGACCTCAGGGAAGACTCTCGCGGAGAAGATCTGGCTAGAGCACACCGTCCGCAGTGCAGAAGGCGAACCTGATCTACTTTATGTCGATCTCCATCTCATCCACGAGGTAACGAGTGCTCAGGCATTTGACGGTCTCCGCCTTGCCAGTAGGAAAGTTCGCCGCCCTGATCTCACCATAGCCACCGAGGATCACAACACTCCTACATTGAATATTGATCTGCCTATCGCCGACCCCGTCTCCAAGCTTCAGGTGGACACTCTTCGCAATAACTGCGCTGAATTTGGAGTGCGGATTCACTCACTGGGCGATATCGACCAAGGAATTGTTCACGTAGTCGGCCCGCAACTAGGTCTGACCCAGCCCGGAATGACGATTGTCTGTGGTGACTCTCATACCTCCACACATGGAGCCTTCGGTGCTCTCGCATTCGGAATTGGCACCAGCGAGGTGGAACATGTTCTGGCTACCCAAACTCTGCCTCTGGTCCGCCCGAAAACAATGGCGCTCAATGTCGAAGGAGAATTGCAGCCAGGCGTCACCGCCAAAGATCTCATCTTGGCTGTAATCGCCCAGATCGGTACCGGCGGCGGACAGGGTTATGTCATTGAGTACCGCGGAAGCGCTATCCGAGCACTATCGATGGAAGGTCGTATGACCGTCTGCAATATGTCGATTGAAGCCGGTGCTCGCGCCGGTCTGGTTGCGCCGGATGAGACGACTTTTGCTTATATCAAGGCAAAACCACATGCCCCCCACGATTGGGATGCGGCTCTTGCCTACTGGAACACCCTCTTCACCGATGCTGATGCGAAATACGATCTGGAGATCACCATTAACGCCAATGAATTGGCCCCTTTTGTTACGTGGGGGACAAACCCTGCACAAGGTGTGCCACTTAATAGCGTTGTGCCAGATCCTGCGTTAATCACAGATATTGAGGAACGGGGTGCGGCTGAGCGAGCACTCCTCTATATGGATCTCAAAGCTGGAATGCCGCTTAAAAATATTGCAATAGATACTGTCTTTCTTGGCTCCTGCACCAACGGACGAATTGAAGACCTCCGCAATGCCGCAGCGATCTTGGAGGGGAAGAAGATCGCCTCCACACTGCGCATGCTGGTGGTTCCGGGATCTGCACGCGTGCGGCTACAGGCCGAAGCAGAAGGCCTGGATCAAGTTTTTATAGAGGCCGGGGCTGAATGGCGAAATGCCGGTTGCTCCATGTGCCTTGGTATGAACCCTGACCAGCTGGCACCGGGGGAGCGGGCTGCCTCAACCAGCAACCGGAACTTTGAAGGCCGCCAAGGCAAAGGTGGTCGTACCCACTTAGTGAGCCCTCAAGTAGCAGCAGCAACTGCGCTACGAGGAAGACTCTCATCACCGGCAGATCTGTAGAAAGGCGGGCAGATCATGGATAAATTCGTCACCCACACTGGCACTGGAGTTCCACTTCGCCGGAGCAACGTGGACACAGATCAGATCATTCCGGCCGTTTATCTCAAGCGAGTCACTCGCTCCGGCTACGAAGATGGTCTCTTTGCCGCCTGGCGGAAGAACCCGGAGTTTGTTCTCAATAACGAATCCTTTAAAAAGGGGACAATTCTGGTTGCCGGAGCTGATTTTGGCACCGGCTCATCTCGTGAGCATGCCGTCTGGGCATTGCAGAATTATGGTTTTAAGGTCGTAATCTCACCTCGCTTTGCCGATATTTTCCGCGGAAATAGCGGAAAAGGCGGGCTTCTTACGATTATTCTCCCGCAGGATCAGGTTGAGGCTCTCTGGGATGTAATAGAGGCTGAGCCCACGATGCAGATTGAAGTAAACCTTGAAAAAAGAAGGGTTTCCTACAAATCTGTAAGCCTGCCATTTGATATTGATGACTACACCCGCTGGCGTTTAATGGAGGGTTTAGACGATATTGGGCTCACATTAAAGCAGACTGATTCAATAGATGCCTTTGAAAAGAGGCGTCCTACAATCAAACCTGCGACTCAACCCGCACAGTAGGCCCATTTTGGCCTTTTACGCTGTGCAAGTGGTCACATCTACAGAAGTCTCTACCCTCTATTGAGACATTTTTAGAGTTCGTGGCGCTGAAAAAGCAGTGAATATCAACATTTTTTCTCCCCACTGAGAATAATTAGCCGAATAAATTAAGTGCGACACGCGTGTGTAATGGTGGACTCACTTTAAAATAGTGCGTAAATTTCCAACTGTGTTAAGCAATTGCTTAACATTTACGCGTAAATATAAGGGGAATTTAATGAATAAGGCCCAATTCATTGCCTCGTTGACCCCACACTTCAACGACAGCAAGAAGGAAGCAGCACACGCTGTTGATATCGTTTTTGACGCCATCACTCGTAACCTGGCTAAGGGTGATGACGTGATGATCAACGACTTCGGCAAATTCAAGAAGGTTGATCGCAAAGCACGCAAGGGTCGTAACCCATTTACCGGTGAGACCATTCAGATCAAGGCGAGCAAGAAGCCACGCTTCCTGCCTGCAAAGGGTCTGAAAGAAGTTATCTCAGGTGCTCGTAAACTCGAGCCAGCTCCAAAGCCAGTTCCAAAAGTTGTTGCCAAGCCAGTTGTGAAGGCAGCCCCCAAGAAGGCCGCTAAGAAAGTTGCTCCTAAGAAAGCAGCGAAGAAGGCAGCCCCCAAGAAGGCCGCTAAGAAAGTTGCAAAGAAGAAGTAGATTCTTCTCGATTTTTGAGGGCGGGGCTGACCACTGGTCGGTCCCGTTCTTATCTTTTTAGGATAACTCCTCTTTTGAAGGAAAATGTAGGCGACCCAGTACTCTTACAGTGTGCCGGCAATAACTTATCCACCTCCGACGGGCTCACCTTTAGGCACAAATCTCGCCTTCAAAATCTGCACAACTATTGGGATTCCCATTCTGCGCGCAGTTAGTTCCAGAGAGTGGTCAGGCTCTTCCTATATTCCCAACTCTGGGCCGGCGATCGCCGCGAGCAATCACATCTCTTATGTAGATGCGCTTTTCTTCGCTCAGTTTCTCTATCTTCACGGTAGAGCGCCCCGGTTCATTGGTAAAAAATCGATTTTCGAGATTCCCATTATTGGAAAGATTCTCTACGCCGCAGGGCAGATCCCTGTGGAGAGAGAGAGCGGCGAGGCCAAGCAGGCCCTTGACCACGCAGTTGCAGCTCTTGCGGCAGGCCATCTCATCGCTATCTATCCCGAAGGCACATTGACTCGTGATGAGAACCTCTGGCCGATGGTTGGCAAAACCGGGGTCGCCCGTCTGGCCATTCTTACTCAGGCGCCTGTTATCCCCGTAGCGGCATGGGGTACCCAGAGAGTTCTCCCGCGCTACGGCAGGCGAGTACATCTCTGGCCGCGCACCCGGGTTACCTATCGCGCAGGTGCTCCGCTTGATCTCTCGCCCTGGTTCGGCAGAGCCGAGGAACCCCAGGCCCTTATTGAGGCGACTGCATTTGTCATGAGAGCGCTGACGGCCATGCTGGAAGATATCCGCCACGAGAAAGCCCCTGAGATCCCGCTGGATCCGCGCGCCTTGATGAATCGGATAACTGTTTTAGGTGCCGGATCCTGGGGGAGCACTCTGGCACAAGTTCTGACCGATGCCGGCAACAATGTCCTCTTATGGGGTCGCAATCCTGAGCTCGTCGATGAGATCAACCATTCCCATAGAAATAGCACCTATCTACCCGGGATCATCCTGCCTGCACTCCTGCGGGCGAGCGAGAATTGGGAGCAAGCTTTTGCTCATTCCCGTACCTACGTTCTGGCCATTCCGGCGCAGAGTCTGCGTCCTCGACTAGAAGAGTGGAAGGGCGCCATTGGAAGAGATGCCACGATTATCAGCACCCTAAAGGGCATCGAAGTTTCGACGTATATGCGCATGACGGAGGTAATCGTCGACGTCCTCGAAATTGATCCAGCTCAGGTAGCAATCATCACCGGACCAAATCTGTCGAGTGAATTGGCTCTCCGTCAGCCGGCAGCTGCAGTCGCGGCAGCACCCACCGAAGAGTTAGCACATCGAGTTCAGAAGCTTTTTACGACACCCTATTACCGCGTTTATACATCGGTGGATGTTGTCGGATGTGAAATGGCGGGCGCGGTCAAAAGTGTCATCGCCCTCGGCGTAGGAATAGCTGTGGGGTTGGACTTGGGGGAGAACACGCAAGCCATGCTTATCACGCGGGGCCTCAATGAAGTTGCCCGCCTGGGGGCCGCACACGGGGCAGACCCACTCAGTGCCGCCGGTCTGGCAGGGATGGGCGACCTTGTCGCCTCCTGTTCATCCCCACTTTCCCGGAACCGGACATTTGGTGAGGCCTTAGGACGAGGTGGAACGATGGAGTACGCCAACGCTCATGTTGCGATGACAGTTGAGGGCGTAGCCTCAGCTGGGGCAGTGGTGGAGTTAGCTCATCGAGTCGGAGTTGAGGTACCTGTGATTGAAGCGGTCGCGGATGTTGTCAGTAGTTTAATCACCCCAACGCAAGCACTCCAACGGTTGATGGAAATCAGCACCCGCTCAGAGGACTTCATTAAATGAAGAAAACTGTTGTCGGCATCCTCTGTGGAGGCCGTAGTAGCGAGCACGAGATCTCCTGTATTTCCGCTGGTGGAATTTTAGCCGCGATCGACCGCGAACTCTACGAACCAATTCTCATCGGAATTACGAAGACTGCCGGGCGTTGGGTTCTCATTCCTGAGGGTTATCCACTCTCCATTGTTGATGGCGTTCTTCCCACCGTTCCCGAGAACGGTATAAAGATAAATACAGATATTGCTGGATTTTCCGCAAATGGCAGAGCGCTTCATCTTGATCTTATTTTCCCTATGTTGCATGGTCCCTATGGTGAGGACGGAACCATTCAAGGATTCTGCGAGATTGCGAATATTCCATATGTGGGAAGCGGCGTTCTCGCATCTGCTGTTGCGATGGATAAATCATTTACCAAAACTGTTTTTAGCGCTCATGGCATGAGGGTCGCCGAAGGCACTGTCATCACGACGGAACAGTGGGAGGATAACCGCGCTGCGTGCGAAGCGCTGCTATCTGCTCTGAGTTATCCGCTCTTTGTTAAACCTGCGCGCGGAGGATCAAGCCGAGGAACTTCGAAGGTGAAATCTTTACCTGCACTTGCTGCCGCTATCGAAGAGGCACATAGTTATGACCGCAAGGCGATGATTGAGGAGAAAGTGCCAGGGCGAGAAATTGAGTGCGCAGTACTTGAAGTTGATGGCGAGGTGCGCACATCCTTGCCGGGGGAAATTATTATTGATAAGAAATTTGAATTCTATGATTTCCAAGCCAAATATTTAGATGATGCAACGCACTGCACTGTTCCAGCAGAGATTCCTGCGGAAGGGCTAAAAGAAATCCAGAGACTGGCCGCATTAGCATTTACATCACTGGGATGTTCTGGTCTTGCACGAGTGGATTTCTTCTACCGTCCAGATGGTCAAGTAGTAATAAACGAATTAAATACGATGCCTGGTTTCACACCGACCTCTGTCTTCCCAACTCTCTGGGCAGAGCGCGGCGTGACTTATTCTCAAATTATCCACGAACTCATTAAAGGCGCACTTGCGCGCAGAAACGGCGTTTTAGGAAATTAATAACTAGTTACGGGGCAGGTCAATGTCCGCGTAATGCCAGCGACGGCTTGAACCTTGGAGAGAATCACTCGACCAAATTCCTCCATGCTCGGTGCTTCGGCGCGCATGATGACATCGTATGGACCTGTAACGCCCTCAGCGAGAGTGACTCCAGAGATAGCCGAGACTGCACGCGCAACGCTTGATGCTTTCCCGACCTCGGTTTGGATCAAGATGTAGGCCTGTACTGACATGGGAGCGTCCTTTCGATATAAGTGCTGCAAGGCGACGGTATCGTATTTTTCTGCCTCATGGCAGAGCAATATTTGCGCGTAGGCTGGAGGGGTGGAATTTTCTGAGTCTGAGGTGATCGAAGAGTTACGGAGAATTTTCACCGATACCGATTCTCGGGTACTCGTCGGTATCGGAGATGACGCCGCTGTTGTCTCCACTCCAGCAAGCAAAATTGCGATTACTACCGACATGGCCGTTGAGAACGTGCATTTTCGACGCAACTGGGCAACTGCTGAAGAAATCGGAATGAAAATAACTGCTGCAAATCTGGCAGATATTTATTCGATGGGAGCGACCCCCGAACATTTAGTTGTTGCCGTGGCGCTAACGGGCCTGGAGAGCATGGCATGGATAAGGGAGTTAGCTCGTGGCATCGAACGTGAAGCGCAAAAGTGTGACGTACGAATCATCGGAGGAGATATTGTTCGCGGTCCGACCGTAACGATTTCAATAACGGCTTTCGGTGAGGTAAAGAAACCAATACTCCGCTCTGGAGCCGCTATCGGTGAGAAGATCGTGATCACAAATCTTCCTGGCTGGTCGGCTGCCGGCCTCTTCCTTCTTCATGGGAGAGTGAATGTGAGCGCCGTCCACCCTGCCCACGCGGTGGAGCGTGCTCTCGCCCAGTTCAGAGCTCCATCAGTTCGGTATTTAGATGCGCTCGCACTGCGCGGCGCGCACGCAATGTCAGATACCAGTGATGGACTTCTTACTCAGGGGTTGCAGATGGCCGACGCTTCCGGGGTGAAATTCGAGATTCATTCCTCTCTTCTTGCCAAGCATCCAGAGTTTGCTGATTTATCTGCTCTGGCAGATGCGGTGGGCGCCAATGTCTGGGATTGGATTGGGGCGGGAGGAGAGGATCATGTCTTTCTGGCAACCGGGCATGACTTACCGGGGTATGAAATTGGCGAGGTTATGGCTGGATCTGGAATAGAACTCGTGGGCGTAACGCAGAGCCCAAAGGGCTTCACTCACTTTAACTAGCAAAGGAAACTAGCAAAGGAGACGAGCAGGAGAAACTAACGGCTAACTTTGCCAGCCTTAAGGCACGAGGTGCAGATATTCTGACGCTTGGAAGTGCCACTCACGAGGGTGCGAACGCGTTGAATATTTGGATTCCAACGGCGGCGGGTCTTCACCTGGGAGTGCGAGACATTATTGCCAAAACTGGGGCCCTTGCCACAGATATCGCAGTTTGCTGCCATCGTCGTACTCCTTTATTTCTGGGTATAGACCCATTGCATCAATCCGAGTCTTTCTGAACGGGGGTAAGGGTAGCGCCTATAACCGCACCGAGGCTAATCGAGGCAGGCGTAGATCCTTTTACTCCCCGAAATTAGCCAATCTGGCTGCAAAATCCTTCCTCACCATCCTTACTTGGGGTTTGGACTCACAGGGGGTTTGGCGGAGAATTGGGCGTGAGCGTTCTCATACGCGAAGGCTTATAAAACGTGGCGAATTTCACGGAGAATTGATGCTACATGCCTAGTTAGTTGAAGCTACCGGAGGAGAAAAAGATGCAGGCGCTGGATCTGGCTCGCTGGCAGTTCGCAATTACGACGGTCTATCACTTCCTCTTTGTACCCATCACCATCGGGATGGCTTTCCTGGTGGCTGGACTCCAAACCGCCTGGTACCGGAGCGGAAATCTTAAATACTTGCGGGCAACTAAGTTCTTTGGACGCCTCTTCCTCATCAATTTTGCCATGGGCGTTGTGACAGGAATTGTCCAGGAGTTTCAGTTCGGCATGAACTGGTCCTCCTATAGCCGTTTCGTGGGAGATATTTTTGGAGCGCCGCTTGCCATCGAAGGTCTGCTCGCATTCTTCTTGGAGAGCACCTTCCTTGGACTCTGGATTTTCGGTTGGGATAGATTGCCGAAGAAACTCCATCTGGCGTCAATTTGGCTCGCAGCTAGTGGCACCATTTTCTCCGCCTATTTCATTCTTGCGGCAAATTCCTGGATGCAGCATCCAGTTGGATATGTTCTCAATCAGGCAAAAGGAAGAGCAGAACTCACAAATATTTTTGCAGTTCTGACTCAGAAAACTGCACTCGTCACTTTCTTCCACACAATTCCTGCCGCAGCATTTAGCGGTGCTGCGTTTATTGCCGGTGTTTCCGGCTGGCTCATCATTAAGAAGAAGGATATTGAGATGTCCCGCGGGACTCTCAAACTTGGTCTGGTGACAATGCTGATTAGTTTTACCTTTCTTGGAATTACGGGCGACCTCACTTCTCGAGTAATGACCCAGCAGCAGCCCATGAAGATGGCCGCCGCCGAAGCCCTCTATGACACGACTTCGTCTGCACCGTTCTCTCTCCTCACGATTGGAACTCTGGATGGTTCGAAAGCTGTCTTCCAGATAGATATTCCCTCTGTCCTTTCATTTCTCTCAACTGGAGATTTCAAAGGCGTTGTCGAAGGCGTCAATGATCTTCAGGCCAGGTACGAGAAGCAGTACGGTCCTGGAAATTACAAACCAAATATTCCTCTGGCTTACTGGTCCTTCAGATTGATGATTGGATTTGGATTCTTAGGCGCATTATTTGCCTTTCTGGCGCTATGGCAGATGAGAAAGGGCGGACTTCCCCGGGGTAAGTGGTTTGCGCCGGCAATGATCTCACTTCCCTTCATTCCACTCTTGTCAATCTCGTTTGGTTGGATATTTACCGAGACCGCCCGTCAGCCATGGGCCGTATTCGGCCTTATTAAGACCGCTGATGGGGTGAGCGCAGCAGTCTCGGCTGGGTCTGTTCTCTTTACGATGATTGTATTCACTCTCCTATACGGCCTTCTTGCCGTCATTGAAGTTGGGTTGATATTGAGAACAATTCAGATCGGACCACGTGTAGAAGTCGACTATGACATCACAAGTATCGGCGGCTCCGATGAGCGCCCACTAGTGATGTCATATTAAGCCCGGAAGGAGAGAGAAATAA
>JACPZY010000169.1 GCA_016195215.1 Actinomycetota bacterium
ATCGGCCCCCATGAGTTAAATCCATAGGAGAACTGTCAATATCCGGCAACGCTCAAAGTTGGCAGCTTTAGCCTCTGCCTCGGAAGGCTGTTGTGAAACCCGCCCCGTATCTTGTTCCTTATCTGGGACTTGGGGATATTTATCGTCCTCTCCTGAGAGTGATAGGCAAAACATGTGCCGGATGGTATTCTGGCGCTGACAACGGCACGGGCTACATACACCCCGTTATCGTTGTATGCCTCCACCCAGTCGTTGTCCTTGATGCCGGCGCTCTCACAGTCTCTGTCATTAACCCAAATTACATTCCCGCCTCTGGAAAGCGTCAACATCCTCAGATTGTCATAATGGGTAGAGTGTATCTGCCATTTGCCGTGAGGGGTAATATAATTGAGATGGAGCGCACCCGATTTATCGCTCCTCTTAAGCTCGTTCATCTTGTTCGGATCTAACTTGTATTTATGGGTGCAGAGCGCCTCTCCAAACTCAAGATAGGTGGGATGGTCGAGATAGAAGTGCTGCCTGCCTGTGAGTGTCCTCCATGGCAGTCTGAAATCTATCTGATTGGTATATCCGGTATATGACCTCCCGTTCCTTGTATCGCCTGCCCACAGCGGGCTGTTAAGCCACCTTTTTGGCTGCGCTACAATGTCATCATAGTTCGTGCGGAAGTTTCTGTCAGGCCCTGCTATTTCATCGGCAATGCCGTGGTATTCGGTTTTCGCGGCCTCCATAGCCTTTGGCGTTAGTTCTGCGTGTTTCAGGGTCCAGACCCTTGACGGGTCATGGCCAAAAATCTTCTTAACCGACTCCTTGGCCTCTTTATACTGCTCGCCGTGGAGTCCTGTATGATGCTCCTCTATCAGCCACTGCTGGTAGTTATTCTCTCCGTTTGTCAGGCTGGAGAAATGGATAACCGTATTACATGCCTCTTTGGCCTCCATGAGGGATATATACTTCTCGCCTCCCCACTCGGTTTTCGGGGTATGCGGGTCGTTGATATACTCGTCATAAAACGGCTTACCGCTGACCAGTATATTATGAAAACCGTATTTAGTCTTCATCAGCGGCCCAAGGGATGTCCACCGATTATAAACATTGGTATAGTCCCTCGTTGCAACGGTTATATTCGGCCCGGTTACACCCGGTATAAGATCGCAGTCTCCCTTTTTCCAATCCTTGACATCGGGTATTGCAGGCTGCGTCATCTCGCCCGGGCTATCGTGCATAAGCGGCGACATCACCACTTCTTTATGCGGCTTTGGGAAATGTTTTACCGCAAGCTCGGAGAACTTTTTCGCAAGGAACCTGTAAGCATCCCAGTCGCTCTTTGCCTCCCAGTTGGGCGGCACTGCTGCGCCCATAGGAAGGATATAGGAGTGCATATCCGTGGTGTTGATGTCCTCCTTCTCATACCAGTGGGCAGCCGGAAGCACTATATCGCTGTATGTCGGCGTGGTATTCATTCTCATATTCAGGTCAATAATAAGGTCTAATTTGCCAAGCGGCGACTCCCTATACTTCATATCCTTGATGTGCGGTTTTGCCACCTCTTCGCAGTCCATATTATGATGCGTGCCGAGGAGGAACTTGAAGAAGTACTCCTGTCCCCTTGCGCTGGAACCAAGGGCATTGCCGCGCCATATCATCCATACCCTGGGCCAGTTCTCAGGCGCATCAGGATCTTCAATGGCAAATTGCATAGCGCCGCTCTTGAGCTGCTTTACGGTATAATCAACTATCTCCGCATCAGTCTTTGCCCCGGCCTTCTGCGCCTCCTCTGCCACAACAATAGGACTCTTGTTCCACTGGGGATACCAGGGAAGACCTCCCAGCCTCACTGCCCTGACCTGCCAGTCAGCGCAATGCGCATAAGTAATAGCGCTGGGGTCTGGCACTTTGACATAATGCGTTATATTATCGTCATACTTAAACATCTGAGTGTTTATATACCAGTAACTCGGCGTATTCTGCAGTCTTGGCGGCCTTGACCAGTCAGCGCCAAGGGCGATCTGCCCCCATGAATCAAACGGCGCCAGTCTCTCCTGGCCTACATAGTGGTTCTGTCCGCCTCCGTTTCTGCCGACGCAGCCGGTAAGCATCAACGCGCCTATGAATGACCTGTAAATCAGGTCAGAGTGATAATAGTGGTTGCTGCTTGA
>JACPZY010000178.1 GCA_016195215.1 Actinomycetota bacterium
CTTGCGGGTAGCCCCTGGAAGACCACCTTCTTCTGCGCCATTGTGATCCAACGATGAAGTCCCTCGTTCTCTGGGAAAAGATCAAGAACTGCCTTGTCAGTCCGGTAAATATCTTTTGGATCTCCCGAGAGTGCAACCCAGCGAAAAGGTCCCTTGCCCTCACAGAAAAGCGGGCGGATGTAAGCGGGGACAAAACCCGGAAAAGCAAAGGCGCGACCATAACCACCCTGCCGTGCTTCATCACGAATCGAATTACCGTAATCAAAAACTTCGGAGCCTTTATCCATAAATCCAACCATTGCTTCAACATGCGCTGCCATTGAAGTGCGCGCGCGAATGGTGAACTCCTCTGGATCGTCCGTGGCAAATTGAGCCGCCTCGGGAAATTCCACACCTATTGGAATATAGGAGAGTGGATCGTGAGCTGAGGTCTGGTCGGTGACGATATCGATCGGGACATCCATGGCTAAAAGTTGCGGAACAACAACCGCCGCATTCCCAACTAGACCAACCGAGAGTGGTCTGCCTGCAGATTTTGCCTTCAAAACGCGATCGATTGCACCGTTGAGATCGTGGGCGATTTCATCCAAATAACCTGTATCAATTCTCTTCTCAAGACGACTCCCGTCAATGTCGATGATCAAACAGACCCCGCCGTTCATAGTGACTGCCAGCGGTTGTGCTCCACCCATCCCGCCACAACCCGCAGTCAGCGTCAGTGTTCCTTGAAGAGTTCCCTTGAAGCGCTTCTGCGCTATTGCATAGAAGGTCTCGTAGGTTCCTTGCAAAATTCCCTGTGTTCCGATGTAGATCCACGAACCCGCCGTCATCTGTCCGTACATCGTCAAGCCAAGTTGCTCTAACCTGCGGAATTCTGGCCAGGTTGCCCAATCGCCGACGAGATTCGAATTCGCAATCAAGACGCGTGGCGCCCACTCGTGAGTTTGAAAAACACCTACCATCAAAGGAGGGCCAATCTCTCGCTGCTTTACCAGTGCCCCCGTAAACGACGAGTCTCTCTGGATGTTCGGCTACTGCTGGATCAAGATTGTTATGGAGCATCCGAATTGCTGCTTCTTGGCCCCAGCCTAGGGCACTCTTTGTTGAACCAGTCGCCGCGTGAAGAACCCTTGAAGTTGGCAGACTCTGCGTCATGCCTAGACAATAGCGCGGCTTAGCGGAGATGTCCGCGTTCGTTTGCAGATCTTACGGCACGAAGTCCATCACTGGGCCATATCGAAATTGTTGAGATTGAGCATGGCGAAACATCAATATGGAAAATACTCTCAGGAGAGCTGCCAACGGCAAGGCGTACTGCTTGCTTGATCACGCCGTTATGGCTCACGACAACAATTCTCTTGCCAGGGTACTTGGCCACGAGTTTGTCGATGGCCTCGTCGACTCTCCACCCTAACGCGTCATAAGACTCACCCTCCGGGGGTACATAGGCAGAAGATGAGAGCCAAGCACTGTATTCGGCCGGGTAGGCATTGATCACTTCATCAATGGACATTCCATCCCAGAGTCCAAATCCGCACTCATACCATGCTTCGTCAAAAATAATTGGAAGATTGACTTTCGCGGCAATTATTTCTGCGGTCTCTTTGGTCCGCCGCAGGGGCGAAGCAATCAAGATTTCAGGATTTAGTTTCACCAACTCATTGGCAAGTGCTTCTGCCTGCTCTTGGCCCTCCGCTGTAAGAGGCGGGTTCAATTTGCCACTACCAGAGAATTTACGATCTGGGGTAAGAATCGTCTCCCCATGACGGACAAAATGGATCATGGTCGGAACTTCCGGCATTCGGAGCCGCTCCGTTAAGAAATTAATCTGTTGAGTTTTCTTTCCGCCACGCTCGTCAAGAGCGCGATTGGCTAGTCGATCGGCGTGGGCATTCTCTTCTCGGGGAATCCACGTGTAGGTAACTAGATCGGGAGAATGTAACGACCGTGCCTCCTTGGCAAGGGCGCGCATATCTGCATGCTTGATCTGCCAACGTCCTGACATCTGCTCTACAACCAATTTGCTATCCATGCGAACGTCGACGGTTGCCTCGGGATCGAGTTGGTGGATTGCAGTGAGGCCGGCAACGAGTCCACTGTACTCAGCCACATTATTTGTGGCGACTCCAATAAAATCGTAAAGTTCGGCGACAACTATGTTGCCTTCATGGAGAACGGCTCCATACCCCGCGGGACCAGGATTGCCACGCGAGCCACCATCTGCAGTCATTACAAAGTGGCGTGCCATCATTTTGCTCCGCGGACCAATATGCATCGGCACTCTTCACACCGGACAACCTCATCGGAGGCGAGAGTCTTCATTCGTCCGAGTTCGACACTGTTAATCGCCAAATGGCACCCGTCGCATCGTCCCTCGCGAAAAGCAGCAGCACCAGTACCGGTGCTGCTTCGGATTTTTTCATACAACTCTAAAAGAGCGTGATCAACCGATGCCGCAGTTGTATTGCGTTCCGAAATAGTCGAGGCGATTTCCTCTTCAATGAGGGTAGAGGCGGCGTTTTTTCGCGCTTGAATGTCAGCACTTGCGATGTTGAGACTTTCCTCTTCACCTTTCAACTCCTCAAGACGCGACTTAATCGAGTCGATGCGGAGCATGACTTCCAACTCGACCTCTTCCAATTCGGAACGGCGAGCGCTCAAGGTCTCGACCTCATGTTGCAACTTCTCTAATTCTTTCGGGGCGGCCGTTCCCTCTGAGAGTCGTTTTTCATCGCGTTCGAGTCTTACAACCACTTGCTCGACGTCCGCTTCTGCACGGAGAAGTTCGCGTTTGATATCACTGATCTGTGTCTCGGCAGCAATTACGAGATCGCGTAGAACGGAGAGTCTCTGCGTGCATGCTAGAAGTTCGGCGATTTCAGGAAGTGAGGCCAGTTTGTTTCGGAGCGTTGCAACCTGGAAGTCCATCCGTTGAATATCAAGGATTTGAAGCTGATCGCTGGGAGAGGCTTTCATTTATCCCTACCCTCCACTTTTATTACTTGTGGGCGCTGAGGGTTTCGAACCCCCGACATCCTCGGTGTAAACGAGGCGCTCTACCACTGAGCTAAGCACCCTTACGGTCTGGTGATTCTACTAGATCATCACCAGTTGACCGAATTGGAGTATTTATAGCGCTTCAATCGCCGCTTTATAGTCAAGAGCACTCCGGGAGTCACCCATACTGTTGACTACTTGCCATCGAAGTATGCCCTTTTTATCGATGATAAACGTGCCACGAATTGCACATCCTCTAGCGGCATTGAAAACCTCATATGCCATGGACACTTTGCCATGTGGCCAGAAATCAGTCAGGACTGGGAATTTGTAGCCCTGCTCTTCAGCAAAACTTCTCTGAGAGAACATTGAATCACAGGAGATTGCAAGCAACTGCACATCCTCATTTTGAAACGAGTTTAAATCGTCTCGAATTTCGCAGAGTTCACCGGTACATGTGCCGGTGAAGGAGAACGGGTAAAAGAGCAGAACAACATTTTTCTTATCCCGGAAGGATGAGAGAGATACCTTTACGCCATGCTGATCTGCTAAAGCAAAATCTGGAGCAGGATTCCCAATTGTCAGCGACATGCAGGGAAACCTATCTCCTTGCGGACTTGCGTGCCACTAATCGCGTCGCGGACCAATCGGGAGCCACTGAGAAAGAAGAAGTTTGACTAAGCCCCGCCGTCGGAGCCGCATCTTGGATATCACTCGGCTCAACATGATGTGGTCTTCCCACTTTTGGAGTAATAACCCAGATCGGGCCACCATCGGACAGATAGGCAAGCGCATCAACTAATTCATCAACGAGGTCGCTGCCATCGTCCCGCCACCAGAGCAGAACTGCATCCACTACTTCTTGCGCATGATCGCTAATAAATTGATTTCCCGTGAATGTGATGATTTCTTGGCGAAGTGATTCATCGCAATCATCACCGTATCCAGACTCCAGAATAAGAAAACCCGGTTCAAATCCCAACCGTTCTGCAATCGTCCCCGAGGGGGTATTCACCAACGCCGTCCTTTCTCACTTCTTAACTCCTTGATACCCACACGTGCTGGAGTATCAAAGAGTATGGCCCCGGTGGCCAAGTGATAAGTCCACCCAAGAGTTGCCTCTTACGCAAGACTTTTTCGCCGTTATTTCTCCATTTTTTCGCTCGGAATTAGCCTATTCATCTCTCCGTCGCTTGCAATACCGCTCCAATGTGACGGAAAGCGCCTAAAGAGGGAAGGATAGGGGTATGAGCGAAATATTTGATGCGCCCGATCAGGTCATTGACCAGCTGATCGATACCGATCCCCAAGAGACTGCTGAATGGCATGCCTCCTTTGATTCTGCCCTCAGCCATGCAGGCCCAGTCCGAGCTCGTTATCTCATGCTTAGCCTCCTGAAGAGAGCGCGCGAAAAGAATGTCGGTCTTCCCTATCTGCGAACTACCGATTACATCAACACAATCCCACCCGAAAGAGAGCCTGAATTCCCAGGGGATGAAGTAATTGAAAAACGAATTCGCGCTTTTATCCGATGGAATGCGGCAATGCTGGTGCAGCGAGCTCAGCGTCCAGGCGTCGGCGTCGGCGGACACATTTCAACCTACGCTTCCTCGGCAGCTCTTTATGAAGTTGGTTTTAACCACTTCTTCCGTGGCAAGGATCACCCAAGTGGCGGGGATCAAATTTATTTCCAGGGTCATGCCAGTCCTGGTATGTATGCGCGGGCTTTTATTGAGGGGCGCTTCACCGAGGATCAACTAGATGGATTCCGCCAGGAACTATCACATAAAGGCGGAGGGCTCTCGTCGTACCCACATCCACGGTTGATGCCGGAGTTCTGGGAGTTTCCCACCGTTTCCATGGGACTTGGACCGATCAATGCGATCTACCAGGCCCGCTTTAACCGCTACCTCCATAACCGCGGTATTAAGGACACAAGCGAACAGAGCGTGTGGGCTTATCTGGGCGATGGCGAGATGGACGAACCAGAAAGTCTCGGAGCAATCGGTCTAGCCGCACGCGAAGGACTAGATAATCTCACCTTCGTCATCAACTGCAACCTACAAAGACTTGATGGTCCGGTGCGCGGTAACGGAAAAATAATCCAAGAACTCGAATCCATCTTTGGCGGTGCCGGTTGGAACGTCATCAAAGTAGTTTGGGGTCGCGAGTGGGATCCGCTACTTGCCCAAGATCGAGAAGGTGCGCTGGTTCAATTGATGAATCAGACTCCTGACGGGGATTACCAAACTTTCAAGGCAGAAAGTGGGGCATACGTTCGCGAGCACTTCTTTGGTAGAGATCCACGCACAGCTGCGATGGTTGCCAACTGGAGTGATGACCAAATCTGGGGACTCAAGCGAGGAGGCCACGACTATCGAAAACTCTATGCCGCCTATCGTGAAGCCACCAGTCACAGGGGTCGCCCAACGGTAATTCTCGCCAAGACCATTAAGGGGTGGACTCTCGGTTCCAGCTTTGAAGGCCGTAACTCAACGCATCAGATGAAGAAGATGAAGCTAGAAGACATTAAGACTTTCCGCGATCGACT